>CANDKY010000051.1 GCA_947385425.1 uncultured Lachnospiraceae bacterium
AAAAATATTTTAAACATTTTTCATTTTACCTATTGACATTTCTTAGCTGGACTTATTCTGTGCTGGGAAATGCGCTGCAGACTGTGCAGGGTTTTCCTCCTTCCCTGCCAGCAGTTCACTTTTCCCAAAAGCAAAAACCACCTTAACCCTGTGCTGTGGGTAAACCTCTATCCTTTTGACCAGCGTCCTTACAATCTCCGCCGTTAGCTCCCCCTTCCCGCTGCCCTTCATCAGGGTCCGCAGGAAATGGTTCTTCCCGGCTGTTTCGGAATCTATCCGCCGCATCTTCCCCGTAACCCTCCTGCCCTCTTCCTGTATGGCAGCGGCATTTTTATCATTTTCCTCTTTCGCCCTTTTGAAGCTTTCCCCGTCCATCTCGCCCATGCGATATTTCAGGTACTGTTCGCTCCCAAGCTGCCTGATGCCGTCAAGCTTCTTTTCAAACATGGCAAGCTGGGCATTCCACTCCCCTTTTAACCGTTCCGTTTCCCGGTTATTTATCTCCACAAGATCCTTCGGCCGCATGCCGGACAGGATAAACTCCTGCCGGACTACCTCTTTCACGGTATCGGAAAGGGTATTCAGGGTTATGCTTTTTGCCGTACATTTCAGGCTGTCTATCCTTGCCGAATTGGGGCATTTATAGCTGTATGTCCTGACCCGGTCCTTTGAGCTGAACTCTTTCACCGCTGAGACCCGTTTCATCCTTGCACCGCAGCCGCCGCAGTAAAGGACATCCGCAAAAATATCCTCATCCACAGGCACTGTTTTGGAAAACCCGTTTTTATTGCAGTATACGGAAGATTTTTCAAATTTTCCTGCCGCCTCAAAGAAGGTATCTTCGCTGACAATGGCTTCATGGGTATGCTCCTTTACCGACCAGTCACCGGAATCAATGTCATGCCTCTTACGTCTCATATAGTCCTTCCCGCAGGTCCGCCCCTGGACAAGGCAGCCCATATAAACCGGGTTCGTCAGTATCATTTTAACCGTTGCACCGGGCCACTGCTCCAGCTCCCCTTCATTATTGCAGTAAACTTGCCCCGTTTTATGGTACTGCCCCGGCCTGGCAACCCTATTTTCATAGAGCCATACAGCAATCTCCTTCATGTTTTTCCCGGAGAGGAATAATGCAAACATCTCCCTCACAATACCTGCAGCCATTTCTTCAATGAAAAGACACTTCTTATCCCCAATCCATTCCGCACGGTATCCGTAGGGCGGTATGCCGCCCGTATAGCTGCCCTGCTCCCACTTTGCCTTCCGGCTGGCTTTCACCTTCATCGCAATATCCCGCGCGTACATTTCGTTGACAAGGTTTTTCAGATTGACACCCATATCCTCATTCCGGCCGGATATGCCCATGCTGTCAAAATGGTCGGTGACGGCAATAAAGCGCACCCCCATGAAAGGGAATATCTTCCCGATATAGTTCCCCGTCTCGATATGGTTCCTGCCGAACCTGGACAAATCCTTTACAACAATGCAGTCGATTTTGCGCGTCCTTACATCCCGCATCATGCGCTCAAACCCGTCCCGCTCAAAATTGGTCCCTGTCTTCCCTATGTCCGTATAGGTATCATACAGCTCCATATCCGGCTGCCGCCCGATAAAATCTTTTGCAATCTCCACCTGCGTCTCTATGGATTCATTTTTCCTTTCCCCGGAATCCACGGAAAGCCTTGCATAAATGCCCGTGGAGTAAACCTTTCCCGGCAGCTTACCTGTTTCCTGCTTCTTTTTGGAAGTCCTTGCCATTTATACCGCCGCCCCCTTCCCGCCTTCCGCTTTCGATGCGGCATATTCCTGTATTGCCAGCATTTTATGGAACTCCTCTTCCCACCGGAACTTCACGTAGACCTTTTTCCCCTCGAATACCTCAATCCGGCTGATAAAGCATAATAAGGTGCCGCGGTCAAGCTCCGTCAGCTTCACGGCTTCCTTAAGCCGTTCCAGCTTCACGCCGGACGCCACGCCGTTGCGGAATAACTTCTTAACCATCCCTTCCTGCCTTTGCAGGGCGCTTTCCGTCTCCTCATATTTCTTTTCATAAATGGCGCGGAAATTCTTAAAATCCTCCTCTGTAATCAGGCCGGTTTTTAAGTCCTCATGCAGCCCTGCCCGCAGTTCCAGATATTTCTCCTGCTCCTTACGGAGTCTCTGCATCTCTTTGTCAAACCGGACAACCTCCTCAAAATCCACTTCCATACCCCGGATATATTCCAACTGACTGCATAAATCCAGAAATACGGACAGGTGCACCTGCAGTGTCCGGAAGACCACCGCTTTCAGCTCTTCCTCCGGTATGCTGTGCCTTGTGCAGCCCTGCCCACGGTTCCTTGTGGGACAGATAAAATAGACCTTCGATGCGCCCTTATAGCGGTTCACCCTCCGGTACATGGGCTCCCTGCAGTCCCCGCAGAACAACAGCCCTGAAAAGAGATGGGAACAGGTTCCGTCTGCCTTTGCCCTGGTGTCAACTTTAAGGAGCTCCTGCACAATCTCAAAATCCTCGCGGGAAACAATGGCTTCATGGGTCCCTTCCACCCGTACCCACTCCCCCTCCGGCTTTGCCACCAGCTTCTTTACCTTATAGTTGACCTTCCCGCTTTTCCCCTGCACCATCACCCCGGTGTACATCTCGTTGGTCAGTATCCGGTTCACAGCCACCGCCGACCATTTCGCCGTTGTCCCCATCCGGAAGCTGGTGGAATATTTTTCCCCAAGGGATTTCTTATATTCCATGGGAGATAGTACCCCCATGGCGTCAAGTCTTTGTGCGATGGCCTGTGCGCTCATGCCGTCCAGCTTCCACGAAAAAATATTCCTGACAATCTGTGCCGCATAGGCATCCGGGCAGAGCCTGTTTTTATCCTCCGCCGACTTCCGGTAGCCATACACCGCAAAGGAGCCTATGAATTTCCCCTGCTCCCTTTTGGCCCTCTGGCTGCTCTTTACCTTCTGGGAAATATCCCGGCAGTAGGAATCGTTGATGAAATTCTTCACCGGCACCACAAGGGATTTCGTGTTGCTGTCCGCGCTCCGGCTGTCAAAGTTGTCCGTCAGCGCAATGAAACGCACGTGAAAAGCCGGGAAGGTCTTCTGAATCAACCGCCCGGCTTCAATATAGTCTCGTCCTAACCTGGACAAATCCTTTACAATCACACAGTTCACATGCCCCGCTTCGATGTCGGCCATCATCCGTTTAAACTCGGGCCGGTCGAAATTGGCCCCGGAATACCCGTCGTCCACGTAGATGTCAAACAGCTCCATGTCCTCCTGCCCCCTGACATAGGAACGCGCCATCTCCCTCTGCGAGCTGATACTGTTGCTTTCCGTTCTCATGCCGCCGTCCATATCTTCCCTCGACAGGCGAAGATAAATGGCGGCAGAATAAGTAATATGTTCTTTCATTCCACGTATCTCCTTACTTCATTATGTTTTAAGTCAGCAAAACCTGTCCTACGGGGCCCGCAGTTTTAATAAAGTCGGGATTCCGTTGATTTTTATCCTTCTTATAGATTACCACTGTTCCTGACGCCTGTAAAGGCCTTTGCTAATACTTTATCTCAGCAGCTTTTCTGACATACTGTTTCATCCTGTCATTTAGTGTCCCGGCATGTTCCGAGTAGCCAATTTTGACCACATATTCCCCCACCCTCACGAGGAAGGGGTTCCCTACCTTCCGTACATAATCTTCCACCCTTGCCGGGACAGGCTTCTTCATGTCAATCTCTATCCCGCTGATATCCACGAGGGCAGCCGGGTCAGCCTCCCTTAAGTCCGCCTGCTCCATCTTCTGTAGTTCTTCCTTCGACAAGTACATACCAAACCCTCCGGCATTACATTATATTTCATACAAAGTATGTCCTATTCCCCCATGTACCCTGTCCTGCCTGATATGCACTCTTTATTTTCTCCTTATGCTGCGCCCGCTGTAAGCTACCGCCCTAGAGCGTGTTTGAAAAATCATTCCCACCATCTGCACGCGATATAACCGCTTCACCACTTTGCGCGATATTAAGACTAATTAGTCTTGACCATTTGGTCTGCCAAATTCAGGTTACATAGCCCACTTTGCGCCCTTCATTTGGCAAAGCATATATGCTTTTAATCTCCCACAAATTGTGACGCACATCTGTCGGAAAGCATTTTTCAAACACGCTCTAGGGAAGATGACCCGCACCTCCGGATTTTACAGGCTGCGCTTTACTGCAAGCGTCTGGGTATCAATTATAACAAGCTGTCTGATATGGAGTTCCGGCAGCTTGTACATATCCTTGAAAAATCGAAATTCTTCAAAAGCTATGCCAGCCAGAGAAAGAAACGGAAATAAGAAAACCGCTGTTGCATGGTGTATGTTTCCATGTAGCAGCGGTTTTGTGCTGGTGGTATTTAGTTGAGAGCATGTTTTCTTTGTGATACAGGCAAAGCTTCTGCAAAGTCTCCTGTGTAAAATAATCTAAAAGGTAAAAGATTTCTTCAAATTGAGTTATCGTATCCATATATTTTTCAGCCAATCTGTTAATTAAAGGACTATCCATATACGAACTGTAAACAACAATATCCTCATAACAATTTATCAACGGGAAATTACCCTCCTGTAATTGCAGAATTTGTTCCTCTGACACCGTTTCTGATTTGTCCTTTTCTTTGGCCTGCAACAGTTCATCTATAGAAATATCAAAAACCGCTGCCAACTTCCCAATATTATCAAGGTCAGGAAATCCGTTCCCACGCTCTCACTTGCTCACCGCCTTTTCTGTGACATACAACCTGTCGGCAAGTTCGGTCTGCGTCATATACCTTTCCTTTCGTAGCTTTGCTATGTGCTCACCAAGTTTTTGGGATTCCATTTGAACTTGCCTCCTTTTACATCTATTTTATATTGGCAGCCAAAATTATTCAACCTACTTGTCGTAGACGCTGCAGTGCGAAATACTACGAAACGTGGGATGGAATTTGCCAATGTTTTAGTTTTTCTTCATATCCAGCCTTTTTGCACTTTCTTCAGCCATGTCTGCTTCAACATCAAAGCCATTTTTACGAAGTTTCTCAGCAATTTCCTGATACAGCTTATATGCTTCCCTGTACTTTTCTGTTTTCTCATATAGCATCGCCTTACAATATAACTCATCATAAAAAGGTGTTCCTATTGCGCCGGCTCTGTCAAAATATTGAATTGCTTCATCATATTTTTCAAGTTTTCCGCAAACTTCCCCTCCATGGATATATAACTCCCAGGCATCCGGAAATTTTTCTATGGCCTTTAAAAAACATTCGTAAGCTTCCCCTATTTTATCCGCATAAATATATGACACAATCAATAAATCCATTTCTTTGGGATTCTCTGGATCTGATTCTGCCCTTGCTTTTTGCTGGCGGACAGCTTCCTCACCTTTCCCCACTGCAAAAAGGAAAGAAATACGGCAGGCACAGGCTCTGTAGAATAAATTTTCATCAAAGTCGGAACCTTCTTTCAAAATAGTATCATACCACTCCATCGCCGTATTTTTACAATATTCAAACATCCACTGATGAATGATTGCATAATTCCATTTATCTTCCACGGAAAGTACACCGCCATGCATAAGCTTTTTATACTCCAAAAGACAATGTATAAAATCTTCCGGTTTCCGTGTCTTTTCATAAACAGCGGCCAAACGTTGTGCATAGTTATTGTATGCAACTGCACTCTTTTTGTAAAAATCATCTACCGTTACTCCATAGAGCCTTGCTAAAACAGGAAGAGTCAAAACATCCGGCAAAGTTGTTCCGCATTCCCATCTTGAGACAGTCTGTACATTTACATTCAGATTGTTGGCCACCTGTTCCTGGGTATATTTTTTTGTCAAACGGAATTTTTTTAAATTTTCACAGAATATAGTCTGCTCCATATCTCATCACCTCGAAATTTATTTTTTTAGAAGCTTCTGAATCAGATTATAGTAAAAAATAAAAAAGAAGGTAATGTCTTATTTTGTGAGCGGTATCGCAAAATTTGTATAGTCATAACCAAACTGACGTGGTTTGAGATACGATTCACAATTCTTTTACCAGACATAGTGTCAGCTCATCATCATTCCTGCAGGCAACATCTGCTTCACATATTTTTTCTTTATAATACACACCCTTTCCATCAGGAATATAGCCTCTTTTTATATAGAACCTCTGGGCAGGTCCGTAGTCGCTGTTTAAGCAGACATCCAGATATATTTTATTGCAATGCTGCCTGGCAATGTTTTCTGCTGTATCCAATAACATAGCAGCTATTTTCTTCCGCCGGTATTTTTCGAATACAAACAAATCTACGATACCCGGAATATTATGGCCGGCCAGCCCGCCCCATCTGCATTTGTAGTACAAAAAGACATATCCTGCCACGGCACCGTTGTACAGTGCAAGCAATGCGGTACACTCGCCTTTTTCCTGATTATCCAACTGCCGTTTTAAATAGTCGATGTTCTTCTGGCTCTCGTCGCCATCCGCCCTGCAAATAGACGGAATATCATCATAATTCATGGTACGGATATCTATGCATAAACGGCTGAGCCTTTCCCATTCTTCCCTTAAAACAGAATAACACAGTGTATCGCTTTTATCGCGGGCGTGCTTTCTCAATCTGCCTTCATAGGTAAAGGAACATTTTTCTAAAACTCTTATACTCTCCTTATTATGTGACCGCACCCATGCGGCGATGGCTGATAAGTTCATCTCTTTGAATCCATAATCAAGCATCCTTTGCACAGCCTGCATTGCGTAGCCGTTATTCCGATACCTGGCAGCGACAGCATACTCTATTTCCATATAGCCGTCATATCGGTTCATACCTCCCAGGCTTATAAATCCTATAAAATTATCGTTTCTTTTATCGGCAATCACTTTAAAGCCCTTGTCATTCTTCCAACATTGGATTGTATTCCGGCTGTCAGTAATCGAATTGTAGAAATCAATCCCACTTTTTCTCAAAGTCTCGTCAAGACACATTTCATATAAAGCCTTTGCATCGCTATCCTGCCAATTTCTCAATATCAAATCTTTTGTTTCCATGGATTATTCCCTCCGCAAATTGCATTCTGCAATATATCTTTCCCACACCCCCGGCAATTTTGATTTTATAAACGAAGCATAGGAACAATCCGGGGTTTCTATCATATGCTTTTCCTTTAAGTATTCGATGCAGCATGAGTACCACCAATCCAGCTGTTTTTCTGATTTATCTTCAAAATGCCCCACTTTCATTTTACCCTGCTTCACATATTCCATAAACAGCGCATATGCATTCTCTACCCATATGAATTTTGTCACTTCAACAGGTTCTGTCGCCAGTCTTGCACAGGGTATATTTTTAAATGGAATGACCTGGTTTTCTTCTGCAAGTACTTCATAGATATATCCACTGACACCTTCCGATACTTCTCTCAGCGCATTCGGGTACAGTTCGTGATAGACAGGTATATCACTGCCTCCTTCAAACCCATAAGGGAACCAATAATAGGGTCTTTCTACAGCGTTGCATAAATAGAATGCGGCAACCACATCCATTGTAGTCATATACACATATGGCCGATCATGGTCAGCCTGATTTGGTTTTAATACTTTAATATTTCCGGTGTTGCTTCCATGATATAGTATCATAACGGCCCTCCCAAAAACTGGAATTTAGCATTCAGAATCATTTTCCAATGTATCCAAACGAGTTTCTGCCTCATTAATATCAGCCACTATATCCTTTATCCTGCATTCCAAATCGTCAACTCTACATTCCAAATCATCAACTCTGCCTTCTGCATCTTCAATATCTGATATCACGCCTCCAACAGGGCAATTTTTCAATGTGATATTGCAATTATCACCAAGTTTGATATCTCCCAAGGAACACTTAGTAAGTGCTATCTCTTTAAATTGATCCATACATAAATGTTCAAATATTTTTTCGAGATTTTCTATTCTTTCCTCCAGACTTTTAATATATTCCTCTCTGTCAATATTCATAATATCTTTTCTCCTTTCAGCATTTATCAGCACTACAAGTACCGATTTTCGATGGCTCTATTATACCGCAATCACTTTCCATAGGGAATAAATTTTACCAAAAATTAATGTTGCCGTAATAAACATTATTCCCCTGAATCTGCTCTTGTTCCGTCTTGCAGGCTGTTCCGCTCGTCTGCGTTCAGGCCGGCAATCCCTATGCGTGATGCAGTCTAAAAGTGAACAA
Source organism: uncultured Lachnospiraceae bacterium (assembly GCA_947385425.1). Lineage (GTDB taxonomy): Bacteria > Bacillota > Clostridia > Lachnospirales > Lachnospiraceae > Kineothrix. The sequence continues at coordinate 8,222 of CANDKY010000051.1, forward strand.
AATAAATGCTGATAGCTTATGAAATGGGTGGCACTATGGAAGGAAAAGGATATTTGGCGAGCGTTTGCCTTAAAACCTTATGAAATAAAATGGAGCCGACAAACTGTGAAATGATATTCACTCGTTCATCGGCTCCGCATCTTAAGCGCCCGGCTCTGTGATGACTGTTATTTGTAAATTTTTTGCTTCAATCAATGTTTCCTGCTTCCGCAAAGAGGGCAATGCACCCAGTCTGCAATAGCATCTTGCTTACTTATAATCGGCACCTGCCCGCAATTCCTTCTCTAAAAACTGCCTTATATATGGGTTATTTTCCTCACTTAATGTAGGTTGAAACGCCATGTAACGGCATTTCTGATATTGCCCACCATCCAACACAAAAGTATATCCCATTACACATTTCGGATTACAGTCATCGGAATTGATAAGCCGTTTGCAGACAGACGCTTTCTTGATTTCTTTTTTTATCTTTTCAGGAAATGTGTCAAGAAAGCTCTGGTACTCCTGTATATGTTCGGGATAAATACGGAGCTTCATTCCCGTTTTTCGGGATACGAATGTTGCCAAAGTCCTTTTGTTGCTGTTTAGCACATAAGACACGACATAGCCGCTCTTTTGGGATTTAATGTCGCACTTACAGCCGTTTTCTATCAGATACTCGTTGATTTGATTTACAAAACTACGGAAACGCTCGTCAACTGTTTCCATAAATATATTAAATTTCTCGTCCATAAGCCCCTCCGTTATCCCTTTTTTGATACGGGTATCCATACCTCATACTGTGCGTTCTGTGGGTCTGGATTTAAGTAAACCTCAATATCGGGGGCGTTGGCATACTCATATCCGGAGGTCGGAAGCCACTCGGTTATAATCCGCTGCTCCAATTCCTGTATGGACTGGTTTGTACCTGTTCCGGAAAAGATTGCCCAAGTAGACGCAGGCACGGTATATTCTTCAAACTCATCGCTTGCTTTTGTACCGGAAACGGCAATAAAATATTTCCATTGTTCTTCATCATTGCAGGCACTCACACCCAAAAGTCCCATTGGCGGCCTATCCATTATTCCTGCCAATTTCTGTATTGTTCCATTTTCGGCGGCGTCCTGCCACATCTTAGGCACGGCCATAAAGTTATTTTCGATTTCCTTGTCAAGCGGTGCAGATACGCCAATAATGCGGAAAGCTTCTTTTGTTTCAATTCTATAATTCATTTCTGTCGCTCCTTTTACAGCAATTCTAAACACAATGGGGGAAAAAGATTTCACGGATACTCCCTCGTCTTTCACGGATGAAGGGGCTATCCCATGAAAAGACTGGAACGCCCTGTTAAATGCAGTCGGAGAACGGTAGCCGTACTTCTCCGCAATATCAATAATCTTTGTATTCCCACCCTGCAAGTCCACCGCCGCTAACGACATTTTTCTTCTTCGGATATACTCTGCCAGAGTGATACCCGCCATATAGGTAAACATTCTCTGATAATGATAGGTTGAGCAGCAAGCAATTCGCCCAAGCTGCCCATAGTCAATTTCATCTGTCAAATGTTCCTCAATATAATTCATGCTTTGGTTTAATCTTTCAACCCATTCCATGAGATACCTCCTCGTACATATTGTGCTTTGTAGACATAAATTCGCCTTTATTATTATAAGGCTTATTCTTTTATTTTTCCTCTCTATCTCTGCACAAAAAAGAGAAATGGTTATTCAGTAATTGATATTTGCTTTGCGGGCGATACATTGCTTCCGTATGGAAAGCCTGTAACCAGCCCTGTCTTGATTAACACTCACTTAAGATTTCTTCTTTCTTCATATAGTATAGCCGCCTGAACTTAGCGCCAAAACACGGCGCCTAAGTGCCGGCGTCTTTCGATAGATTCTTAATGCTTGTCTTTTTGTCCCCTTGCGCTATCCAACATTCCTCGCATAGTTCTTCCAGCTTTTTGCGGATTGCTTTTTTATCAGCGTCCGAAAGGACTGGCTTTGACGGCATAATTTTGTAAATCGAAGCCAATCCAGTTCTATATAGAATACTTTTACCTGGGAAATAACATTTCCTTTAACGAACCGCCTTGTGTTACGTTATTGCAAACCGCTATTTCCCCTTAGATTTTTCAATAAAACATGCCTGTCCTACCGCCAAATCTTTTGCCTGAAAGGCATTTTTCCGTAGGACTAAATCAGCAAAACCCCTTGTGTTTACTTTGGTTTCACTAACTTAACAATATAATAACACGCTCCCCGGAATCTATTACCGCCACAATCGTCCCTCTGCCGCTCAGATACGGATACCGCGTCACCACCGGCAATATACAGGAAGCCTCCTTTCCCTGGCTTACGCTGAAATACAGCCTCTTGGGCATTTCCACATATTCCACTTCGTCTAACTCCACAAAAGATTCCAACAGATTCCGCGGCAGGGTAACAATAGCATAACCGGCAATCAGTTCCTCCACCCTTATGACCGGACTGTCCAGCTTCGCCAAATCCCCGTTATACTTCACAATCACTTCCCATAAATTGTCCGTCTCATCATACCCCGTATTCAGCCCAACCGATTTCCTTCTTTCCTCCTCTGACATATCCAGCGCCAGATTCAGCAAATTCTCTATTTTCTGTGAGTTCATGCCTGTTCCATCCCTATACCTTTATTATCTATATCTTATGCGTTCCCGGCGATATGGAACGCAGGAAAACTAAAAGTTTACACCGGTTTTCTTTCCAATCCTCGCGGAAAGAAAACCGGTGTAACGTATTGTTCTGCAAAATTTTATGGCTGTGTTTTTACAGGCGCAATAACTATTTTACATTTTGGGCAATAACAGGCCTCCGCCCTGTATCCCATTGCCTTTAACGACCTGAACTCATTTATAAGTGGAACTCCGTCCTTTGCCGCGGAAAAAGAAAATATAGACGGTCTTTTTCCATCCGGCAGCCATTGAACCGGCTGTGACCAGTTCGGAATATATCCTGACTGCATTTCGTTTTGACAGTACGGGCACTTCACCATATACACCTCCCGCAGCCTTTTTGCGCTTCCCTTGTCCCCTGCCGCAATTATAAATTGACGATCACATCCTGGGTAATCATGCGGAACCCATTTTTATTCAGCACTTCCGCTGCCTTTTCGTTGTCTTCCACCCGCAGGACCATATAAGCCGTCCCTCCCTTCCGTGTCAGGAAAGCATACATGTATTCCAAATTTATGCCGCCGTCGCCCAATGCCTTCAAAATCCCGAACAGGCTTCCCGGCTCATCTGACATCTCTACAGCCAGGACCGGTGTTATGGAAACCACATAACCGGCCTCCTTCAGGATACAGGATGTTTTATATGCATCATCCACGATAATTCTCACAATACCAAAATCCTGTGTTTCCGCGATGGACATAGCCCGCATATCAATATCATGCTGATGCAAATATTCCGTCAGCTCCGCAAGCCTCCCCGCCTTATTTTCTACAAAAACAGAAATCTGCTTTACTGTCATATATTTCCTCCTATTCCAGTACCGCCCTTTCCCGGACAGTACCAATAACCCGCGGAAGAAAATCCGTCCTACAATTCAGGCCGCCTTTTCTTCCGGGCACTGTCCGGGCAAGGGCTGTTTCCAGTTCCGCCCTTCCCCGGACAATACTCACCCCTGATATAGATTTCTCCGGTCTATGACGCGGACTGCTTTCCCTTCGCTCCTGGCAATGGCCTTCGGGTTTACCAGCTTCACTTTCACATAGATGCCGAGCATAGCCTTTAACGCATCCACCAGCTTCTTCTCCCTCTCTGCAACAATACCGGCATTATCCGAGAACATTTCCTGTGTCATCTCAACCTGTACTTCTATGGTATCGCTATTATTGTGGCGGTCTACAATGATCTGGTAATTCGCCGGATAACCCTGGTTCAGGAGAACGGTTTCTATCTGGGACGGGAATACATTTACACCCTTTACAATCAGCATATCGTCGCTGCGTCCTAACGGCTTGGTCATTTTCACATGGGTACGGCCGCAGGAACATTTCTCGTGGCTGAGGATGCAGATATCCCTTGTGCGGTAACGCAGCAGCGGGAAAGCCTCCTTTGTAATACTCGTAAATACCAGTTCCCCTTTTTCTCCGTCCGGAAGGACTTCCCCGGTCTTGGGGTTAATGACTTCCGCGATAAAATGATCCTCGTTGATGTGCATCCCTGTCTGCTCGCTGCACTCAAAAGAAACCCCCGGGCCGGAAATCTCCGTCAGGCCGTATATGTCATATGCCTTTATCCCCAGCTTCTCTTCTATATCATGGCGCATCTCCTCCGTCCAGGCTTCCGCACCGAAAATCCCCGCTTTCAGCCTGATTTTATCCTGCAGCCCTCTCTCCCATATGGATTCCGCCAGATAAGCCGCATAGGACGGCGTACAGCACAAAATAGTAGATCCCAGGTCACACATAAACTGAATCTGGCGCTCCGTATTCCCCGAAGACATCGGGAGCGTCAAAGAACCAATCTTATGCGAACCTCCGTTCAACCCGGGGCCTCCGGTAAACAGCCCGTACCCATAACATACATGCACCACGTCTTCCTTTGTGCCGCCCGCGGCGGCTATAGCCCGCGCACAGCATTCCTCCCACAGGTCAAGATCATGCTGGGTGTAAAAAGCAACTACCCGGCGCCCTGTCGTGCCGCTGGTTGACTGTATCCTTACACAGTCGCCCAAAGGCACCGCCAGTAATCCGTAAGGATAAGCATCCCGCAGGTCGTCTTTTGTCAGAAAAGGAAGCTTATGTAAATCATCCACTGACCGGATATCCTCAGGCTTTACCCCCTGTGCGTCCATCTTCTTCCTGTAAAACTTCACATTTTCATAAACATGCTTTACTGTCTTTGCCAGTCTCTCATCCTGCCATTCCCTGATTTGCTCCCGGGAGGCACATTCGATCTCCGGCTGGTAATAATGTTCCATATCTGCATCATTCCTTCCTGTTTTATTTTAATATGAAAAAAGCCTCTCTCCGCCCAAAACTGCGGCGGCGCACCTTCCATAACCCCGACTTTATTATAGCACAGTATTAAATTTTTTCAACTGTATGAAAATAATCCGGGACAGCTGCGCAGGATTTTTCTCCACATCGCCGTCGAAATTTTGCCTTGCACTGACACGAACCATGCAAAGCGGAAATCTAATTTCTGACTGGATGGAGTACTAGTCACTGTGCGTAAAAACACTCCATAGCGCGCAGCATATAACACACATCCTTCCCGCCCGCCGTTTCATACGCCGAATGCATGGCAAGCTGCGGCAGGCCGATATCCACTGCCTTTACGGACACCTGAGATGCGGATATATTCCCCAGGGTAGACCCGCCCGCAATATCCGAATGGTTCGCATACGTCTGCCAGGGTACGCCCGCCTGCCTGCAGATCTCCTTCATCGCTGCCGCCGACACCGCATCGGTCGTATATTTCTGCCCCCCATGGTACTTAATTACAATCCCCCGGTTCAGATACGGCCGGTTGGTCGGATCCGCCTTTTCCGGATGGTTCGGATGCACCGCATGGGCATTGTCCGCCGATATCATAAAGCTGTCCGCCAACAGCCTGCAGTAGCCGCTTCCGCCCATTCCCAATGCTTCCGCTATCCTCATAAGCGTATCCTGCAGGAAAGTAGACGCCGCTCCCTGCCTGGTGCCGCTCCCTACCTCTTCATTGTCAAAAACCGCCATCAGGTTCACGTATCCACCTGGTTTCCCATGGAGCATCGCATACATGGACGCATAAACACAGGCCAGATCATCCAGCCTCGGGGCACAGACAAATTCCCCGTCCGCCCCGAATATCCGCCCCTCTTCTCTGTTGTAAAGGAAAAGGTCGCTGCCTGAAATATCCTCCGGCCTAATCCCCAGCCCGTCTGCCACCAGTTCCATAAAAGATTTTCCATCCGCCTTCTGCGCGAATAAGGGCAGCATATCCGTCTGCACTTTATACTCTACCCCTTTATTCATATCCCTGTTCATATGAATTGCCACATTGGGGATAAGAAGCAAATCCCTGTCAACCGCCACATTCCGTATCCCGGCGCCGCCTGCCAAAACCACCCTCCCCGCCACCGACAAGGGCCTGTCCAGCCATGTAGACAATATAGAACCGCCGTATTTTTCCACATTCAGCTTCACATAAGCATCTTCCACTGTCATTTCCGGGTTTTCTTTTACCTTAAAACACGGGGAATCACTGTGGGACGCAATCATATGGAATCCCCCCGGCCTGTCCTCCGGAAGATGGAAGGCAATCAGGGAAGACCCGTTCCTCGTCACATAATATTTCCCTCCCATGGAAAGCTCCCACTGCCCCTCCTCCTGCAGCGCCCCGTAACCGGCTGCCTCCAGTTGCCTTCCGACATTTTCCACCGCCTGATAACAGGTAGGGCTCTTTTCGATAAAGGCAAGCATTTTCCTTACCTGCTCCCTCTCTGTCCCCTTCCCAAAACTATCATTTCCGTCCATTTTCCTTATTCTCCCTTTCCTCTCCGGAAAGTGCCCCTTCTCGGCACAATCTTCTCCGGAAAAATCATACCTGATACATCCCCTTCTCTGTTACCATGCCCTTTTCCATTAAGAAAACCGGATCGTAGGACAGCTTCGCTTTCCTTAGCCCCTCCGCCCCGGTATCCTCCTCCCGGTTGATATATTTATAGCCCGCCGCCTCATGTTCCGCAAACTGCTGGTTAATCATAGGGTAAGCCCCCTGTATTTCCGCAAAAGCCTTTTCGATGTGTACCACAAACATATCCTCCCCGCATGGTTCCCCCAGCGAAAAGGCAACTACCCTTCCTCCCGCACGGATGAGCCCGCCGCGCAGCCCCAGCGCTTCCCGGTTCTCCAGGGCGTTTACCGTCACACAGAATTCATTATGCTTCTCCCCTCTCTCCGCACAGCCATTCTGCCTCTTCCATTCTTCCGCCATCTCGATACACTCCGCCACATTTTCCCCCGTTATCTCCTCGTAACGCCAATCCGGGAAATTCTCCTTAAAACGGTTGATGTGGTTCCTCTTCCCATGCAGCTTCTTACCCGCCAGAGTAACCAGCCTTTCTGTCTCATATACATAGTCCGCCGCATCCCTGTCATACTCCACCTGGAACCTCCCCGGATACAGCCCCTCCAGCTTCTTAAACTGCTCCGGTGAAACCAGATGCATCTTAAACGGCTTCCCCAGTTCTTTAAAATACTGCAGCAGCACATCTACCGTTTTCTTCCGGTCAGCCTGCCCCATCGGGCAGCTCACTGACATCTCCCCCTCGTCGGACAGGAACACCAGCAGATCTTCCACCACGGCATAACGTATCTCATAAAAAGGCGCCCATAAATAATTGTTCGCAAAAGTAAACTCACAGTTCCTCACCGGTTCCATGCCATAGTAATGCCCGATGATATCCTTATCTTCCATCCCAAGTTCTTTCCAGTTGATTTCCATAATGTACCTCTTTCATTTTCCCTTTTTCTTATTCTTTCGTTTTTCCTACTTTATATACTTATTCCAGTTGTTATTCCAGTTCTTATTCCAGTTCCGCAACTGCCATAACAGTGCCCCTTCCCTCGGAACAAAATCCGCCCCTTATACAGGGTCGGCTTTTCTTCCGGGCACTGTTATGTCACTTGCTGTTTTCCAGTTCCGCAAGTGACATAACAGTGCCTCTACTTGTCCACGTTCCGCACGCACTGTAAAAACCGTTCCCCGTATTTCTCATACTTGAATTCCCCGACGCCCGATACCGCCAGCATATCTTCTTTTGTGGCCGGTTTCAGGATGCACATATGTACCAGTGTCTTGTCGGAAAAGACAATATACGGCGGTACGTTCTCCTCCCTTGCAATCTCTGTCCGCAGTGCCCTGAGCCTTGCAAACATCTGCTCCTCCTTCTCCGTAAATTCTTCCCTGGAAAAGCCCGCCGCGGCGCCTTTTAAGCCTCGCCCGGCTTTCCCGTCCCTGCTGCCCTTCACTTTCGCCGGATGCTCCTGCTCTTTTGCCAGCTTCATGACAATGCGTTCTTCCCCTTTTAATACCGCCTCCGATTTATCCGTCAGCTTTACAATCGCATACTCGTCGCTTGTCACATTCAAGTAACCGTATAACTGCAGATGGTTCATCACCTGGCGCAGCCGGAAAACAGGCGTCTGCGCCAGTTCTCCGTAATGCGGGTTTTCATTCATGCGGTAATTCCGTATCTTTGCCGTATTCGCCCCGTGCACCGTGTCCACTATCATGTTCGTCCCGAACCTCTGGCGGCAGCTTTCCACACAGCCGATAAGCCCCCTGGCAATCTCCGTCACATCCGCATTTTCAAATTTGGACAGGCAGTTGCAGCAATTCCCGCAGTAATTGCTTCCGTATTCCCCGAAATACCGGAGCGTATAGTCCCTCAGGCACTCATTGGTAAAACAGTAAAACGTCATTTTCCTCAGCCGTTCTCTGTCCCGCTCCATAACCATCCGCCTGCCCACTTCGTCCAGCTCCTGGTTGTCCTTATTATGATCAATAAAAAACTGGTTCGTCACCACATCCTGCCCGGCATACAGCAATACGCATTCCGCCGCTTCCCCGTCCCGCCCGGCGCGTCCGGCCTCCTGATAATAACTCTCCATATTTTTCGGCATATTATAATGCACGACAAAACGGACATCGGATTTGTCAATGCCCATGCCGAAAGCATTGGTGGCCACCATGATTTCCGCCCGGCTGTATATAAATTCTTCCTGATTTGCCTTCCGTTCCATATCGTCAAGCCCGGCATGGTATTTTGTTACCGAAAAACCGTCTGCCCTCAGCCGTTCAAATACTTCCTCCACATATTTCCTTGTCAGGCAGTACACGATACCGCTCTGCCCCGTGTGCAGTTCCAGGAAATTTTTCATGGACGCATATTTATCCTTCGGCGACTGCACGGCAAAATAAAGATTCGGCCGGTCAAACCCTGTAGTGACCACCTTCGGGCTCTGCAAAAGGAGGATATCAATGATATCGTCCCTCACTTCCTTTGTCGCGGTAGCCGTAAACGCACTGATTACCGGCCTGTCCGGAAGCTTCTCTATGAACTCCACGATTTTCAGGTAACTCGGCCTGAAATCCTGCCCCCACTGCGATACGCAGTGGGCCTCGTCCACCACCAGCATCGAAATGTCCGCATGCAGGGCAAAATCCAGGAACCCCTCAGTCACCAGCCGCTCCGGAGCCACATAAATAATTTTGTACCGCCCCGCTTTCGCATATCCGAGCGCCTTTTGGTACTGGCCTGCCGTCAGGGAGCTGTTCAGGTAAGCCGCATGCACCCCCGCCTGGTTCAATCCTTCCACCTGGTCCTTCATAAGGGAAATCAAAGGCGACACCACCAGCGTAATTCCCCGCAGCATCAATGCCGGCACCTGGAAACATATGGATTTCCCCGCCCCTGTGGGCATAATCCCAAAAGTATCCTGCCCCGCAAGGATACTCTCCACCAATTCCTCCTGCCCTTCCCGGAAAGTATCGTATCCAAAATACTGTTTTAATACCCTGCACGCCTCACTCATAAATTTCTTCCGTTTCCTCCCCCGCATCCGCCCCCGGCTCAGTACTCCATCCGGCCGGAAATCATACTTCCGTTCTGCCTGTTCCGCACCATTGCCGCGTTAAAATTTCCGGCCAATGCACCACATCGCCGTCGGAATTTTGCCAATAAAACCTAATTTTTAAAAAGCATCCATTCCAGGGCTGCCAGCACCTTATCCATTTCAATAGGCTTTGCCAGATGCATATCCATACCTGACCGCAAAGACTCCCTCTTGTCCTCCTCCAGCGCATTCGCCGACATGGCAATAATCGGAATACGGGATAACTTTGCATCCTCCAGTTTCCGTATGGCCCTTGTAGCCTGATACCCGTTCATATGAGGCATCTGGATATCCATCAGGACAAAATCATACTTCCCGTTTGAATTCCGGACCATCTCCACTGCCACATCCCCGTCTTCCGCCTCCTCAATCACTAACCCCTCTTCTTCCAGCAAGGTCTTTGCAATTTCCCGGTTCAGCTCATTATCTTCCACCAAAAGGACTCTTTTCCCTGCCAGGTTGTCCGTTTTCATCGTCTCGGTTGCCATTTGGAGCAGCTCTCCCATTTTCAGCGACTGTTTTCTGATCTGGAAAGGCAAAGTAATGATAAACTCACTGCCCTTCCCCGGTTCGCTCTCCACTTCTATGCTCCCATTCATCAAATCTACAATATTTTTCGTTATGGCCAGCCCCAGCCCTGTCCCCTGCGTACGTGAAACCGTAGAGGTACGTTCCCGCTCAAAGGGCTGGAATATCCTTCCCCGGAACTCAGGCGCTATGCCGATGCCGGTATCCTTTACCCTGAACTCATAATTTGCAATCCCGCTGCTCAGGGACGGCGTCTCACCCACCGTTATGGATATACTGCCCCCAGGCCCTGTGAATTTAACGGCATTCCCGACTACATTGACCAGAATCTGATGCATACGCAGCAGATCACAGTAAATCCATTCATGCACCACACCGTCCATATCCAGCCGATAGGACAATTTTTTCTCCTCTATCCCGTCTTTCATCAGCCCATGGATATCATCCATAATCTGCACCAGATTGTTCTCGCTGCGCTCAAGGCTTAACTGCCCCGTTTCGATCCGGCTCATATCCAGCATATTGTCAATAATCCCAAGCAGAATATGAGACGACTCCTTAATTTTTTCCAAACAGTCCCTTACCCGTTCCGGCTCCCGGACGTGCCTCAAAGCCAGGTCGCAGAATCCCATAATCCCGTTCATTGGCGTGCGCATATCATGGGACATGTTCGTCAAAAAAATGTTCTTCGCCTCATTTGCCTGATTCGCATTCAGCAACGCATTTTCCAGTATTACTTTCTGCTGCTCCTCCCTTTTGACAATACTGTCCACACTGCGTATGCACATCACCACCATAACCGGTACGCCTTCCCTCCGCTCGCATACCGTTATAGTCGTAGTACACCATTCCATTACTCCGTCCGCTTTCCGCTTCCGGTAATGGTATTCCACACTGTTTTTGTGCATCAGGGCATTTTTGATGGAGACAGGCTGCAGCACCTCCCTCAGGCTCTCTTCCCCTTCCTTTTCAAGAATACCTTCTTTAAAATGACGATCCAGAATCTTTGTATAATCCCCGGTTTCATACTCATCCAAGCTATCCGGATAAATCATCTGCCCATAATTTTTCTCCAGATCGACTATGTATACTTCACGGTAAGCATAAATTGTACTCTGGATAAACGCATGGAGAAGTTCCCGATCTTTGATATGTTTCAAATGCCGCTCCTGCATCTCCATACTGCTTATAATCTTGTCTGTAATATCGCTTATAAACACGAAAAAAATTTCGCCGTAAACATCATTTTCCACCAGATGGCCAAAATCCTCTACCCAGCGCAAACCGCCTCCCTTCGGCACAATCCGGTATTCCACATAGTCAAACTTTTCGTGGTTTGCAACGATCTGCTCCCGGATGCTCTTTTCCACACGTTCCAGATCCTCCGGATGTACCATACCCCGGAACGAATTACCGACAAACGCCTGGAATTCCTCATAAGTACCACAGTCATATAATTGCAGCACTATGCGGTTTGCATATATGAGTTCCTCCGTTTCATCCGCACGGTAAACAAAAAAACCGCCAGGAATACCAGCCACAATATCTTCCAACCTCATTTTTTTGATTGCGTCCATACACTATCTCCCCGCAGCATTATCTTTTCTTCCCACCACATTTTACCATAGCCTGCAATTCAATTTTTTACCGCAGCCCGGCTCTGCCGGCATTACCGTCATACAGCCCGCCTTTTTTGCTTAAAGGATAACTTCCATACCGATCTTCTGCGGCTTAAGGCCGCATTTCTCATAAAATTTCATAGCCGGCTCATTACAGCACCACACGTTCAAGGTTACATTATAACAGCCGTTTTCCTTTGCAAATGCCAATACCGCATCATACAGTTTCTTTCCGATATGGCTTCCTCTCAATTTTTCATCCACGCACAAATCATCTATATACAGAGTCCTGATATCCGTCAGGATATTATCCTGCAAATACTGCCTGAAAATACAGAATGCATAACCCAGTACATTGTCCGCCTCGTCCGCAGCCACAAAAATAGGCCGTTCCTCATCATGGATAATCTCTTTTAACTGCCCGTCGGTATACTTCCTGTTATGGTTGCCCTGGAACAGATCCGGCCGTCCTTTATGATGGACCATGCACACCTGCACCAGAAGCTCATTGATACGTTCCATATCTTTCTCCTGAGCCCGCCGTATGTTCATTTTTCTTCTCCTCTTCTCATCTTCTCCTTTTCCGGATTCTCGGGATTTTCCGGAACATGTCCGGAAATGCCTGCCCCGCACAGGATACGCGATACGTTTTTCCAATCCCGCCGACTTATATTTTCCGAAACCCGGTAGTTGTCACCGCCGCCACCGGATTCCCCAGCTCATCACGCACCTCTATACGGTAATAACTGGTAGTCTGCCCTTCCTTTACACAAAACGCTTCCGCAATCAGACGTTCCCCTTTCGCCGCCCCCAGATAGGTAATATTGGAACTCAGGGAAACCATACCGATCTTCTTCCAGTTCGCCGCCACCGCAAAAGCAAAATCCGCCAGGGTGAAAGATACCCCTCCCATCACCGCCCCCATCGCATTGCGGTGCCTTTCAGCCACGGATAAACTGCACTTCGCATAACCGTCCCCAATCTCATCTATTACCATACCGTTTTCCGACGCAAACCTGTCCTTTTCAAATATCCTGCGCACTTCCTCCAAAGATACCATATCTGCACCTCATTTCTGTTCCCGGGCTCTTCCTAACCCCTGCTGCCTTCTCTGGATTACTCTGTAAAACATTATAAATTATTTTGGGCATAAATACAATACTGCTGTTCGGCATTGCAAAATCCGGGCAGGATTTTGTCACTCCCACGCCCTGTGCGCAGCCTTTGCCGCATACTTCCTCTGCATATGGCTGCGCACAAAAAATAACGGCCGTCTGTTTATCCCAAACTGCCGTTATCTATTAATTATTCAGCTTTTCTGAAATATTGTATTACAAAATGGTAAATAAAACTTACGGCTGCTCTGATTACGGAATGCATGGAGGAAGTGAACCTGAACCGCAACAACTACGATTGTGGAACTGACTTCAAGAGAGTAGCGATAACTCAAATCTGCCAGATATCCATATAAAAAGATTGGTATCCAACTGTATCCAAAAAACAAAGGAATCGAGTAGGGGAGGCTTTTCCCCTACTCGCGCGCCGGGCTCCCGTCAGCTCTTGCTGACATTTTTCCTTTGGGTGCCCGTGTGCATAAAAAAAGGAAAACCAGCTAATTCAAGGTTTTCCATACTTTTAAAAATAATAGCGAGAGGGGGACTTGAACCCTCGACACTACGGGTATGAACCGTATGCTCTAGCCAGCTGAGCTATCTCGCCATATAATATTATCCTAATTTTTCAGGAGTGGGACCTATAGGGCTCGAACCTATGACCCTCTGCTTGTAAGGCAGATGCTCTCCCAGCTGAGCTAAGATCCCTTATTTTGTTAATTGCTTTCTGCAACCGACTTCATTAATATACCACACCGCATATACTTTGTCAACATATTTTTTGTTTTTTTGTCAAAACTTTTTCTGCCTGGGTTACAGTGCGCCCCTGTGCATAAAAAGGGCTGCCCGCAAGCGGACAGCCCCTCCATATCTCCCTTATTCCGCGATATCGGCATACATAAAATACCAGTAGCCGTAAGGTGAATGCCAGGAACCCGTGATCTTATCACTCTGCAGCCAGAAATCGTTATAGTAAGCAACCGGAACGCATCCCATTTCTTCCATAAGAATATCTTCCGCCTTGTGAAGCGCTTCGGAACGTTCCGCCGCATCCAATGTCGTCCTGGATAATTCCATAGCCGCATCATAATCTGCATTGTTGAATTTACCGTCGTTGTTCCCGTTGGAAGAATAGAACAGATCCAGCATATTGGAAGGATCGCTGTAATCCCCTACCCAGCCGTTACGGGATGCGTCATAATCACCGTTACGGCGCATCGGTGTGAAGCTTGCCCATTCTACAATATCCACATTCAGCTCGACACCAAGTTCCGCCCATGCCTGCTGCAGATACTCAGCCACTACCTTATGATAACCGGCATCATTGGTGGAATAGGTAATTGTCGGTAAACCCTCGCCGCCGGGATAACCGGCTTCCTCCAGAAGCTTCTTTGCCTCTTCCAAATTTGCCTCATACGCTGCATTGTCGATGTACGGCTGCCCGCCGTTTGCATTTTCCATGAACTGTTTTCCGTCCGTGTCAATCCAGCCGGGGCCCATGAAATTGCCTGCCGCCGTATAAGTACCCTGCATCAGGGTGCCTGCGACATATTCACGGTCAATGGCAAGGCTCAGTGCCTTACGTACCTTTGCATCGTTGAAAGGCTCCCTGTTGATATTCAGGCTTAAATAATACGTACCGATAATAGGATCTACATAAAACTCAGGATTTCCCTCCAGGGAAGGAATCTCTTCGGTCGGCACATCCTTGATCATCAGCACTTCCCCTGTCTGGTAAGCGCTGTAAGACGCATTTGCATCCTCGATCAGGTTAAATTTGATACCGTCCAGCTTAATGGCGTCCGCATTCCAATAATTCGGGTTTTTGCTCATCAGGATATAAGAACCCGGCACCCAATCGGATATGTAGAACGGCCCGTTGGTAATGTATGTCTCTGCGGAAGTAGCCCACGCATCCCCGTTTGCTTCAATCGTCGCCTGCTGTACCGGGCTTAAGGTAGCAAATGCCGCAAGGCTGCCGAAATAAGAGCAGGGTGCGTTTAAAGTAACCACCAGCGTCGTATCATCCTGTGCTGTTACCTGGAGGGCATCCAGATTACCGCCGATGGCATCTTCATATCCCTCTACCATGCTGAGGACTGTCTCCGCATAAGGTGCTGCAACCATAGGGTCGCACACACGCTTCCAGCTATAAACGAAATCATTGGCTGTCAAAGGCGAGCCGTCAGACCATTTCAGGCCGTCCCTCAAATGAAAAGTCCATGTAAGGCCATCCTCGGAAGTTTCCCAGCTTTCCGCCTGTCCCGGCTGCAACTGGCCATCCTGATCTACAATCAACAGGCATTCAAAAGAATGGAGCAGCATATTGCCGCCGTCAACCGCGCTGTTCAGCGCCGGGTCAATCGTTTCCGGATCCGGCCCTATCTGTACGGATAAAATCTTTTCCCCTGCTGCACCGGCAGGCGCCTGTGTCTCATCCGCACCCGCTGCATCATCCGCCGCGGTATCGGCATTGTCTGCCGCTGCATCCGAAGCGCCGGCAGCATCATCCGCGGAATTGTCCGCCGAAGTATCGGCAGTATTCCCTGCATCCGCGTTGCCGTCAGAAGCATTTCCGCCGCAAGCCGTCATGCCGACTACCATCGTAGCCGCAAGTAAGAGTGCTAATGCTCTCTTCTTCATAATAATTCCTCCTCTTTTTATAAAAAATTTGAAAAATAAAAATTTATTATAAACATACAGGCTAAGCCTATATATGTTTACCAAAATATATAGCGTCCGTCCCCATCCGGCGTACACCGCCAGGCGGCAAACTTCACTTCACCCTGCCGATATGGTGACATGCCGCAAAATGCCCCCGTTCCACTTCTGCCCAGACAGGCACCTCCGCCGCGCACCGCGCATCCGCATAAGGGCACCTGGTCCTGAAACGGCAGCCGGAAGGCGGGTTCAACGGGCTTGGCACATCCCCCTCCAGCACGATCCTCTTACTCTCCTTTGCCGTCTTCGGATCCGCAATGGGAATCGCGCTGATCAGGCTCTTCGTATAGGGATGGAGCGGCCTGGCCACCAGCTCATAGCTGTCCGCCAGCTCCACCATCCTGCCCAGATACATAACGCCGATCCGGTTGGAAATATGTTTCACGGCCGAAAGGTCATGGGCTATAAACAGATAAGTCAGCCCCATTTCCGCCTGCAAATCCTCAAACATATTGATGACCTGCGCCTGGATGGAAACATCCAGGGCGGAAATCGGCTCATCACAGACAATGAACTCCGGCCGGACTGCCAATGCCCTGGCTATGCCGACCCTCTGCCTCTGCCCTCCCGAAAATTCATGGGGATACCTGTTCGCGTGCTCGGAATTGAGCCCGACGCGCCGCAGCATCTCTATAATAATATCATATCTTTCCTTTTTGTTTGCTGCCATTTTGTGGACATCAATCGCTTCCCCAACGATATCCCCTACCGTCATACGCGGATCCAGGCTTGCATAAGGATCCTGGAAAACAATCTGCATCCTTTTGCGGTATGGCAGCATATCCGCATATATTTTCTTTTCCACATCGAAAATCACATCGCCGTCATAGACAAACCGCCCGCCTGTAGGTTCATAAAGACGCAGCAAAGTACGCCCTGTAGTCGTTTTTCCGCAGCCCGACTCCCCCACCAGCCCCAAAGTCTCCCCTTTGGCAATGTCAAAAGAGACATCATCCACAGCCTGTATATAACGTTTCCTTTTCCCGTAGCCGCCGGCAGGAAAATATTGCTGCAAATGCTCTATCCGAACCAGGTTCTCATTCATTTCACTCATCCGCGGCTCCTTTCTCCATCTCTTCCTTCTGGTTCAGCCAGCACTGGGTATAATGGACATCTCCGAAATACGTCACCGGGGGCATTTCCCTCAGACAGATTTTCATACATTCCCCGCATCTGGGCGCAAAAGGGCAGCCTTTGGGCGGGTTAAGCATATCGACCGGCGTCCCTTCGATCGGTACGAGCCGCTCATGTTCTTTCGTATCCATCCTCGGGATGGAACGGATCAGCCCTTTCGTATACTGATGCTTAGAACGGTAAAAAATGTCATCCGCCGTGCCATATTCCACAATCTTCCCCGCGTACATAACCGCGATCCGCTCGCACATGCTCGCCACAACCCCCAGGTCATGGGTAATCATAATGATTGCCATCCCAAGCTTATCCTTCAGCTCCATCATCAATTCCAGAATCTGCGCCTGGATCGTCACATCCAGGGCCGTAGTCGGTTCGTCCGCAATCAGCAGCTTGGGTTCACAGGCCAGCGCCATGGCGATCATAACCCTCTGCCTCATACCGCCGGACAACTCATGGGGATACTGTTTTAACCTCTTATCCGGCTCATTGATGCCGACCAGCTCCAGCAGCTCCTTCGCGCGCTCCCTCGCCTGTGCTTTCTTTTTATCCGTATGAAGCAAAACCGCTTCCATAATCTGGTTGCCTATCGTATAAACGGGGTTAAGGCTCGTCATGGGATCCTGGAAAATAATGGATATCTCATTTCCCCTGATTGCCCTCATTTCCTTATCCGTCATCACGTCAATCTGATGCCCGTTGAACTGCAGGCTGCCCCCGATTAATTTGCCCGGATGCGCCGTAAGTCCCATCAGGCTGTAAGCCGTCACCGACTTGCCGGAACCGCTCTCCCCCACAATCCCAAGGACTTCCCCTTCCCTTAAATGAATGGAAACGTCATTGAGCGCTTTTACTTCCCCCGCCGGGGTGAAAAAGGAAAGCCGTTCGTTTTTTATATCTACAAGATATTCTGACATATATCCCTCATTTCCGCACCGCATCCCGCGCTGCTTTTCCTGACTATTTTTCCCTTAATTTTTCAGTTTCGGGTCAAAAGCATCCCTGAGCCCATCCCCCAGCAGGTTAAAGCTTAAAATAATGAGACTGATTAACAACGCCGGAATAAATAGCAGATAAGGGTATGTATTCATTCCGTTAATCGCATCGCTGGCAAGGCTCCCAAGAGAAGGCAGCGGCACCGCCACACCCATTCCGAGGAAGCTTAAGAAACTTTCCGTAAAAATGGAGGACGGAATCTGCAAAGTAGTCGTCACAATCAGGGTCCCGATACAGTTGGTGAGCAGATGCTTCTTAATAATCCTGCCGTTCCCCACGCCAAGGGCCCTGGCCGCAGTCACATATTCGCTCTCCTTTAACATCAGCACCTGGCTGCGGACCATCCTCGCCATGCCGACCCAATACAGGAGTGCGAATACAATAAAAATACTGATCAGGTTTTCACCCACCACACCGACCCAGCCGAATCCCGGCACCTCTTTCAAGTTCGCCAGAGGCGCTTTCAAAGCAAAGGAAAGCAAAACAATCAAAAGTATATCCGGCACCGTGTATATGATATCCACAATACGCATCATGACCAGATCGACCCAGCCGCCGAAAAAAGCAGCCACAGAACCGTAGGTGGAACCTATAATTAAAATAATTCCCGTTGCAATCAGCCCGACCAGAAGCGATATGCGGCTTCCCATCATCACACGGATAGCATAATCACGCCCCATCTTATCGGTTCCGAAGACATGGGGGAAGACCTTCTCCCCGGCCGCTATCCTCGCCTGCTCTTCTTCCGAATACTCCATGGGCGCCAGGTTATTAGCCCCTTTCATCTGCGTTTTATAGGAATAAGGGTAAAAGGACGGGACAATAAACGAAAAAATCATAACCAGAAGAATCACCACGATGCTGACCATGGCCACCTTATTCTTCCGGAGACGGCGCAGCCCGTCTTTCCAGAAGCTCACGCTTTCCCGCATGATTACCTGGCTCTGCTTCTCCTCTTCGGTTGCCGGAAGGAAATCCTCCGGATTAAGTTTTAACTGAAAACTGATCGGATTCTGTTTCATGCCTGCTTTACTCCTTATTATTTCAACTTAATTATCTCAATTTAATTCTCGGATCTACAATCTTATAAACAATATCTACCACCACATTCATAACGATTATAAGGGTTGCAAGGAATATGGTCGTCCCCATAATCAATGTATAGTCGCGCCCGGTAATTGCGCTGATAAACTCGCCGCCCAGCCCCGGGATCGTAAATATCTTCTCCACCACAAAACTCCCCGTCACCGTATAGGCAAGCATCGGGCCGACATAAGTAATAATCGGCAGGATTGCATTCCTTAACGCATGTTTGAACAGCATCATAAAACCGGAAAGCCCCTTCGCCTTAGCCGTCCTCATATAATCCTGCCCAAGCACATCAAGCATCGAGGAGCGCATCAGACGCATAATATAGGCGGTAGGGTAAAAAGAGAGGGCTGCCACAGGCATAATGTAATGCTTCCAGGAACCAAGCCCTACCGTCGGGAGCAGTTTCAGGTTAACACCGAACCAATACAAAAGCAGGGTACAGATAACGAAGCTCGGGACCGCTATCCCGCAGGTAGCGACCACGCTGATCAGGCTGTCCAGGAACTTCCCCCTTTTGAACGCCGCCATACACCCCAGCGGGATACCAATCAGCAGGGAGGTCAGCACGGAAATACCGCCGACCCTGGCCGAAACGGGGAATTTCATTTTGATAATGGACATAACGGTACGTCCCCTCTGCTTTAAACTGTCCCCGAAATCACCGTGGAGACTGTCCGACATATATGTAAGATATTGCTGAAACAACGGCTTATCCAAACCATATTTGGCTTCCAGGGCCGCCGTGGCCTGCGGGCTGATTGCCTTCTCGGAAAGGAACGGCCCGCCCGGCACCATATTCATCAGGAAAAAGGTAATGGTCGCAACCGCCCAGATTGTAATGGCCGCAAGGCCGATTCGTTTCGCAATATACTTTGCCATATCAACAACTCCTTAATTTTGAAATAAAAAAAGAACAACAGCGTTTCCTTTCAGTAAACCCCATCGTTCACTTTAACACGCTAACATTTTACAAATTCAAACTATTTCTGTCAACTAAAAATTAGAAATTTTTATTTATTTTTTATTTTATTCATATTTTTTTAATTTTTCTGATTGAAACCGGTTATTCCGGATACCCGGGTCTTTAACACTTGTAAATAAAAAAACATGTCGAAAACCGCATAACTT
>CANDKY010000052.1 GCA_947385425.1 uncultured Lachnospiraceae bacterium
AATGAGCCAGCCGCATATGTTGTATTTTAGCAGATGCGCATTTCCGCTAAAATACAGCGTTTTAATTTTTTTGTTTTTTCTATCAGCCATATATATAATCATATACGATTAGGCGAATAAAACAAGCAAAAAACCGAGAAACAGCAGCCCGCAGGCTACCATTCCCCGGCGTTCCATTACTCCATATCTTCAGCAGGCAGAACCGTTGTAATAGCGTCTAAACCCTCTTTGTTGATATAAGCTAACCCTTGCAGGGTAAAATTCCATTCCGGGGGCAGGGAGAGCATTTGGCAGAGCAATCCTTTTGCCTGCAGGGATAATTGGCGGTTGCGTAAGTGGGTGTTTGGCATAATCGTATAATCTTTGACTTTTTCTACTCTGAATACTGGCATAATAGCTTGTCCTTTCTTTGTGTGTGAAAGCCGAAGTCCGCAGCTTTGAGGGGCGTGTGGGTATGCGTCTTAGTGATTATATTTTTTGTGTTCCGAATTTACTACAATCTTCCCGGTTTGCTTCCTTCCTCCGCCTTGCACTGATACAAATATCAAGCACTTTGTATACGAGGATTAAGAAAACGGTGTACTAGCCGCCCACCGTTTCTCAATACCGGTAAATACAGTTATTTCATCACCTGAACTGTTCCGTCCACACCCTTTCCCCATCCGTTATCACCCTCACCGCCCCGCCCTGCGCGGTAATATAAGTCAAACACCCTGCCGCATCCAGCCGCTCCAGCAGTTCCTCATGGGGATGCCCGTAACGGTTTCCTTCACCGCAGGATATCAGCGCCAGCCTCGGACGCAGGGCGGCAAGCATTTCCTCCCTGGTGGAATACGCCGAACCATGGTGGGCCACTTTCAGCAACGTCAGCCTGCCAAAACCTGATTCCGGCTTTCCGTTTTCCTCTTCCACAAAACTCTCCCCGTTTCCTCCAGTTCCTTCTTCTGCAAAACAATCTCCGGCCCCGGCAGCCCCATCTTCCACAAAACAATCCTCCGCCCCGCCGTTTTCCTCTTCCGCAAAATAATCTCCCGCCCCGCTTTCCCGCATCCATTCCTCCTTCCCGTACACTTTTTCCCCGCCGCTCCGTCCGGCCAGATATCCCTGCATATACTCCCATGCCTCATCCTCTCCTCCGCCTTCCAGATCCCCGGTAAACAGCCCGGAAAAACTGCCATACTCCAGCAGCATAACCAGAGAATATTCATTGGGATCCTGCGTATCATATCCGCGGTACGGATGCATACAGGTAAATCTTAACCCCCCATCCTCCATATACTGCCCGCGGCTCATATAATGCACCCTGATCCCATGCTCCCCTGCCCGCTCAACCATTTCCATGTATTTCTCATCCGTGCTTGCGCTGCTGACGGCAGGCAAAATAAGGTTGCATATCGTAATCCCCTCTGCCGGATACTCCTCCAGCATATCAAGGACCGCGCTGCAATGGTCACTGTCCGAGTGGGTCACAAATACCGCTTCCAGTTTCCCCACGCCCTCATATTTTAAATAAGGCAGTATCTGATATTCCGTCACACCGCTTTTTGAAGTGCTTCCGGCATCTATCAGATAATGCTTCCCTTCATCGCTCTGTATGTGGATACAATCCCCCTGCCCCACATCCACCAGCGTAATCCTTAACCCGCTTTCCGTCCGCAGGAACAACAGGCACAGCGACGCCAGAATCCACTGCCATTTCATAAAAGAAGGCAATTCCTCCCTCCAAAAATGCACCGCGGCGACAAGAACCGCCAATAACAGCACATATACCGCCAACTGCCAGTTTTCCGGCCTGCCGCTTCGCAGTACCCCATAAGGGATAGATGCACCTAAAAGGCAGCACTGCTCATAAAACCACAGGACCGCCCGGTCTATCAGCCCTGCCGCCTGCGCCAAAACCGGCAGAAAACCGCCTGCCAGCATACAAAACAAACCATCCGCCATAACTACCGTCATAAGAGGAATCACTGCCAGATTCAGCAGATAAGAATACAAAGGAAACTGATAATAGAACATCAAATGCACCGGCAATGTACCCAATGTCACTGCCCCGCAGCAGGCCGCCGCCTGCTTTAACTGCCAAAGCCATTTCCGTTTCCCGGGGCATTTGCCCTGGAAAAGCACCGGCAGCAGCACCCCTATGGAAACCACCGCCCCAAAAGAAAACAGGAAACCGCTGTACCGCAGGTATGCCGGCTGCTCCAAGAGCAAAACCATTGCCGCCACTGCCAATGCGGTCAGCATATCATAAGTCCTCCCGGCCATATCCGCCAACAAATGCAGCGCAAACATGACAATCGCCCTCAAAGCCGACAGGCTCATCCCCGTCATAAGCCCATAACACCAAATCAGGCCGACAGAACAGACAGCCCCTGTTTTCAAAGGAATCCCCATTTTCCGCAGCAGCCGGTAAAACCCCATTCCGATAATGGAAATATGCAGCCCGGAAATACTCAGGATATGGATAATCGAGCTGTCCTGGTACAGCTTCTTAATCCCGCTGTCCAGCCCGTCCTTTTCCCCCAACAGCATAGCCTGCAGAATAGAAGCCTCCTTCTCAGGGAATACCGCCCTAAGCACCCCCGCAAAATACTCCCTCAACCCATGCAGTTTCTCCCCGATCACATCCGTCTTCCCCCCATAAGCCTCCACACTGGCCTCTTCCAGCCGGAAAGAAAGCTTCATCATCCGGTAATACTCCTGCATATCAAATTCCCCCCAGTTCCCCGCCTGGGAAAAGCAGCGCACCTTTCCGCTCACCCGCACCGTCTTCCCTATCTCCGGCACAACACCGCTCCCCTCCTCCATATAACAGACCACCTTCTGCACTTCCATCCCGGAAGCTTCCCCCCGAAAAAAGCGCTCCGGATCGGCCGTCCCGGCCTGCCCCGGAAAACTCCCGTATCCCCCCGGCTCCCCGGATCCGCCCACAATATGTACCCCTTTTAAATAAACCACCAGCACCTGCCCGGTCCCGAACTTCTGCCCCTTATACTCCCTCCGGTACACCTGCCCCTCCGCAACAACCGTCCGCCCTTCCAACTCCCCATAGTCCACGGCTGCATCCATCCCGCACAACAGGCCAATCACAAGCGCCCCTACAAATACCATACACAACAAACATAACGGCCTTCTCATTCCATCCTCCTCTTCCTTTCGGGAGTGTTTTTCCATATTCTCCCGAAACTTTTTATGCACAGCCCATGCAGTGGAAATATGCCGCTAAGGCGGCGCATGGGCGCGCGGCGAGTAGGGGAAAAGCCTCCCCTGCTCGATTACCTGCATTTACAGTAATTTTCCTGCAGCCTGCAAAACCCCAAAAACCTTGCAGTCCTCTCCTGCCGCATACAGGCCAAATTCGATCCCAAACCGCCCGTAAGTTTCTCCCGCCAAACCATAAACGCCCCCGGCAAAGTTATTTTTCACAGTTCCTAATTCTATACCAACACACAACCAGGAATCTTCGGGCAGAACACCCTTTGATATACCAGATAAAACACAAATGATCCAAAACGGAACAATAACCAACCCACATAAACCTGAATTTAGAAAGGGCAATGCCTAGAGCGTGTTTGAAAAATGCTCTCCCACAAATTGAGACGCACATCTGCCGGAAAGCAATTTCCAGACACACCCTAAGGGCCCGTCACCACAATGTCGAGATTCCGCCCATAAGTAACCGCCAAACTCGTATTTTCCCGGAACACCACATTGGAATCACCGTTAATCGCGATCTGCACCTTATTAATATTCGACAATTCTGACAGAGAATTGGCAATCGAATAAATCGTCACATCCGAAGTAACGCTATAAATCTGCGTAAGAAAATTCTCATTCAGATTGACATAACAGATACCGTCCCTGACCGCAATACTGATTATCTTTGTTTCCGGGTTTATTGTCGGGTAAACCTGATCCCTGACCTGCTCACTGGGGCCGGCGATCAACTGCTCCACCACCAGCCGCTCCATCGACACATTCGTACTGCTGTTATAAACCAGCGTACGATTCGTCTCCACCAGCCTGTCCCCCGCTTCATTAGCAAAATACAGCCTTACCCTCACCTTCTCCGCGGAATTTATCTCACTTTCCGCATTATCGATAAACATATCCGCCGACATAATACCGACCATATTCCCCATAGAATCCGTCAACGGCGCCGAACGGATCTGAAAAGACACATAATCAATCCCCTTTATCTGCGTCATCGTCCGCACCACAGCCGCCCGGGCAAGAACCTCCGTAGTCAGCGGAAGCCCCTTATACTGCTCATCAAAATTCAAAATTAACTGCTTCTCCTCCACGGAAAACCCCAACAATTCAAAATTCCCCGACAAAGGCGCCCGATATTCCAGCTTCTCCGCAGGAGCCACCAACTGCGCCAGCAACTCCTCAATCAAATCCTCCTGCTCCGTACTCTCCGCCACATACTCCCTGGAATAAATCCTGGACTCTTCCTTATTCAGCACATAAATATTATACACCATACCCCTGTCCGCCTCTTCCCTGCCCCCGCAGGAAACAACCCCCAAAACAACAAACACCAGACAGGCCAAAATCCACATCCGCTTCATGCAAACTCCCATCAAAAATTCAAACACCAAAAACTTCCCGGCAAGAACACCTCTTCCCCCCACGAAAACCGGGAAGAACACCTCTCCCTCCAAGAAAACCTGGAAGAACACCTCTTTCCCCCCACGAAAACCGGGAAGAACGCCTCTTTCCCCCCGCGAAAACCGGGAAGAACACCTCTTTCCCCCCCCCACGAAAACCGGGAAGAACGCCTCTTTCCCCCCGCGAAAACCGGGAAGAACGCCTCTTTCCCGGCGTTCTTCCGCGTGAAATGGATTTGCCATACATGGCAAATCCTAGAAGTTCTTAGGCAGTGTACTTTACTGCCTTAGAACTTCTTTTCACGCTCAGCTAAGGGGAATCTTCACCGTAAAAGCAGTCCCCTCCCCCTCCTTGCTGGACACCTTAATCGATCCCCGGTGCAGCAGCACTGCATTCCTTGTAATCGCAAGCCCCAGCCCGGTCCCGCCGATTTCCCTGGAATGAGACTTATCCACACGGTAAAACCTTTCATAAATATGCTCCAGGGAATCTTCCGGGATACCAATCCCCGTATCAATCACTTCCAACGTAAAAAACTGATGGTCCGCATCCAGCACCACTTTCACCGCGCCCTGCTCTTTATTATACTTAATGGCATTTTCCACCAGGTTGGTCAGAATCAGAGTCATCTTCACCTCATCCACCGCCGCCGTTACCGCACGGTTACTCTCAAATACCAGCTCGATATCCCGTTTCCGCGCAATCGGACGAAGCCTCTTAAGGATAATTTCCGTCAGGGCATTAATATCAACCACACTGACATTCATGGTCGCCACATTCTTTTCCATCTTCACCATGGACAGCAGATCGTTGATAATCTTATCTTCCCGGTCAATCTCTTCCGCAATATCCACCATAAATTCCCGGTACAGTTCCGCCGGCACATCCTCCTGCGCCAGCAGGGAATCCGCCAGCACCTTCACCGATGTGATCGGCGTTTTCAACTCATGGGACACATTGGAGACGAATTCCTGCCTGGAGGTATCCAGCACCTTCATGCGTGAAAGCAACTGGTTAAAAGCATCTACAATATGCTCCGTTTCCAGATAATCCGGCACGGAAACGGGTTCATCCGTAAAACCTTCCTTCACTTCGCTGATAGCCTTCGTCACCCTTTCAAAGGGCTTCGTCAAAATGCTGGCCAATACCAAAGCTATGGCAAAAATGATAAAAAGCATCATAATCTCCATAATCAATGCTTTACGGCTCAATATATCCAGGGTAGCGATAATACTGTCCGTCGATACACTGGTCAGCATCACTCCCCGCACAATATCCTTTTTCTTCTCCTCATTGCCGTTTTTCGCCGCATCCTGCCCTTCCGCCGCAGGCACCGCTTCCACGATCGGTGTGGTAAACTCTATATAAGCATATTCCTCATTATGGCTGGATCCCCCGGCGCCGTCCTTCATACATTTGACCACTTCCTCTGAAATTATCGTTTTCCCTTCGCTTATCCCATAAGTATCTTTTATAATCTTTAAATTGGAATTTATAATAATGACACGTCCGTCATACAGATTGGAAAGCTGTTCCAGTTCCGCACTGATCACCTCCGACGAAGTATCCGTCAAATAACTGTAGGTAATCAAGTGGTTTGCAATGATATTCAACTGCCTCTGCACATCAGAAGTCCTCAGGCTGACCGCCCGATCCTCATAACTGTTCAGTATCCCGTAGCGCATGACAATGCTGGGAATAATGCCGATCAGAAATACAATAATGAAAATCCGTGCCTTTAAGCTCCTGAGAATTTTAAGCTGATTCAAAACATTTTTTATTTTCACATCCATGGTAAGGCTCCGCCCGTTTACGCATAATAATATCCGACACCCCATTTGGTATGGACATATTTCGGTTCGCTGGGATTTGTCTCTATCTTCTCCCTCAGCCTCCGGATATGTACATCCACTGTCCGCACATCGCCCGGATAATCACTCCCCCATACAATTTTGAGAAGATTTTCCCTGCTATATACTTTATTCTGGTTGAGCATGAGCAGTTCCAGCACTTCGAATTCCTTGGCTGTAAGGTTGATCTCCTTTCCTTTCACATATACGCGTCTGCCTTCGCAATCCAGTTTCATATCTTTGCTTTCTATAATTCTGGATGTTTTCCCGCTGTTTTCCTTCCCATTCGTCCTGCGCATGATCGCCTTGATCCTCGCTTTTACCTCCAGGATATTAAAAGGTTTCGTGATATAGTCATCCGCACCGTATTCCAGCCCCAATATCTTGTCCATGTCATCCCCTTTCGCAGTGAGCATCACCACCGGGACATCCGAAAATTCCCGTATCTGCTGGCATACCTCGAAACCCGTCAGCTTCGGCAGCATCACATCCAGCAATATAATATCGTAATTATGCTCCTTTGCCAACTGCAGCGCCTCTTCCCCGTCATAGGCACAGTCCACTGCCATGCCGTCCTGTTCCAGGCTGAAGCGTATCCCTTTCACTATTAGTTTTTCATCATCAACGACCAACACTCTCTTGCTCATTCCACACCTCTGACACAAATCCTATCTTTCATTTTCGAAAACATCCCTTCTTTGATGCCCTCGACTTTCATGATATCTTCTATCCTGGCGAACCCGCCGTTTTTCTCCCGGTAAGAAATAATACTCTCCGCCCGTGTTTCCCCTATCCCCGGCAGGGTACACAGTTCCTGCTTCGTCGCGGTATTGATATCCACCAGGCCCCCGGCCTGCCCGGTCCCGCCGTCTCCCGGCCCCGGCACAGCTTCCGTCCCTTCTGCGGCACTTTCCACGATATCCTCCGCACTTCCGGTGATTCCCTGCATATTGGCAGACGCAGCGCTTCCTTCCCCTTTTGCCGGCCCGGCACTGCTCTCCCGGCCAATGCCCGGTTCCTCACCCAACACAGGTATCTCTACTTTCCAGCCATCCTTCAGTTCCAGGGCCAGGTTCACATAACTTCGGGATGCCGCCTCCGTAAAACCCCCGGCCGCCTCCACTGCTTCAAAAATACGGCTGCCCGCCGGGAGTTCATATACCCCCGGCTCCATTACTTCTCCGCATATATGTACAAACAGGGTGGCATTCTCCGCCATGCCTGCCGCAAGCCCGTTTCCGGTTCCCTGACCGCCTGCCGCAGCCAATGAGCCTTCCTGCATTCCCTGCCCTGGCATCCCGGACACTCCTGTCCCCCGCTGCCCCGACATCCCGGACGTTCCTGTCCCCTGCTGCCCCGACATCCCGGGCGTTCCTGTCCCCTGCTGCCTTGGCATCCCGGACGTTCCTGTCCCCTGCTGCCCCGACATCCCGGGCATTCCTGCCTCCGCCTGCCCCGCCCCGGACGAGCCTGCACCTGGCTGCCCTGGCATCCCGGACAATCCTTCTTCCGGCTGCCCCGGCGTCCCGATCCGTCCCTCACTCTGCGGTACCGTCCCGTCCTGCCATCCCGCTGCCTGCACTCCATCCCTGTCCTCCGCATTTCCCGAAGTCCCTGACGTCCGGACAAGATCCTCTTCTTCCAGCAAAATGGTTTCCTTGCTGCTGCATGCCGCTAAGAAAAATGCCAGCAGGCCAAACAATACCCAATATTTCTTCCCCGTTTTATACTTCTTCCCTTTTCCTGTCATCCGCATAGATTCCTTTCATAAACTGCTGCCCGTTCCATGGAACATGCCGTTATGTTCCCTCCCACAACAACACCCATCGAAACAGCGCCCACTACAACGACATTTATATCCGTCAGGAAGACCCCCCTATGCGGCTGCAATTTTATTGTAAAGTAATTACCCCGCTTTCGCAAGTGCCTTTTACTCTTATTTTTATTGCGGTTACAGTAAACCGCCGCTATTTCCATTTAAAAATAACAATCCCCGCAATGGCCACCGCCATACCGGCCACCTTCCGCCATTCCAAAGGCTGTTTTTCCACTCCGAACCATCCCAGCATCTCTATGACATAGGCTACAATAAGCTGTGCAATAACAATCAGCATTACCGCCCTTGCCGGGCCTAACATATCCATACTTTTTATCACAGTGTAAGTAATAAACGCACCGATTGCGCCCCCCAGCAGCATGTACTTCGGCTCCACTTTAAAAACCGCCCCCAAAGACGACCGGTCTGCTGCCAGCCAGGCTCCCAGGCAGACCAAAAGCGCCGTGAACTGCACAAAAGCATTCGCCGCCCAAATACTGGAGGCTTTCGTCACCTGTGTATTAAATACCCCCTGCACACTCATTAATGCACCCGAAACCAGCGCAATAAACAATCCAACCATATGCCCCTCCCAATATTATATTCACAGGAATTTCCTGCCTTAATATTTTTACCCATATGATTGGGTTCTTATTCAAAAATTATTGGTAAAATCAGATTACCTCTTTAGAAGTTCCCTTAGAGCCTGTTTAAAATATGCTTTTCGCCAGATGTGCACCACCGTTTGTGAGGGGCAAAGATCTCGAGCCTGCGCATTAGGATCCCCCCCTGTCATTATAAATCAAGCAGCCCTGCCCGTACACATACCTTTAAGTCTAATGTTTTCTTATTGCCATCATCAAACAGAATCGTAATCCTATCCCCAAAACATTCTTCAACCGTTCCAGGCCCATAAATCTTATGTTTTACCCTTGTTCCGATATCAGATATTTTCTGCTTCTTGTTACTTGTTTCATGCGCAGAAGAATCTTCGTCTTCTCTTCTTGGCATATTCCCCAACGGACCACGAGCATTTATAACTTCCTCAGGGTCACGATTTTGATCATCCGGCAATCCGTATTCATCAATCAACTTTAGAAGTGTCTGCACTTCTGCTAAATGCGTTTGTGTAAACGCTACCGATATATCTGCATTTATACCAATTTCAAACTCTTCATCTGCATTCTCCGTATCCATAGAAATAATCGCCTCTTGTATCTTCGTTTTATAATCATCTTTATGATTATCTCTTATAGACTTGTATTTACTCGCACAGTTTTTACATAAACACAAATGCATCTGCGGAAGTTCCAGCCCAAAATTTGCTATCTCAACTGCTTCTACAAACTGTGCCGGCTCCTTACAAATCTGACAAATATGAGCATTGCTCTCATTCGTGTACATACCAATAACATAAGAACGCATCATTCTTGCAGATTTGCTCACACGAATCTGTCTAAGAACAGGCATATACTTGACTGGATCAGCACAAAAAAACTGCTCTCTTACATGCTGCATCAGGCTCTCCTTGTTACGCACCTTATGTATTGGAAATTCTGAGGATATCCAGTTATCCGGTTGGAATACTGTTTCCTCATCCTCTTCATGTGCCGTCTCTGTCACTTCTCCAACTTGCAGTCCCAATTCTCTTGCCAACTGTTTCAACAAGAGTCTCTTATCCCTCTTATCCAATGCATCCACTAATTCAAATGCATCTGCTTTATTATCCGCACTTGTTTCAATGAAACCAAGTATCTCATATTTTTCTTTGCCTGGATGCAAATCTCCATATACGCTTGTATCCAAGTCATATTTAGATATTTTGTCCGGTCGTGCCATTTTTCCATCTTTGCAATAAATCCAGTCATAACGAGATGTGATGGTTTGCAAACACCATGCTTTCCCTGCTTTTTCATACGGACTATTCTTCCTATATCTTACTTTTCCGCTTAATTTATCCGTAGTTGCCAACAAAAGCCTGAATATTTCAGCCGACTTCCTTCGGGCTAACGCTTCATCCGGATGATGTTTGATATATTCAAAATTGTCATCTATACCATTAATTTCCATTTGGGGACTAAATTCTCCCATAGCAACCCAATATCCATCTCCCACGCCTTCCTGTCTGCGATTACCTTCCTCTACCGGAGATGTAATCAGGCCAAATAACCGTAACTTCTTGGTTGAAATACCATGCTGCACATAAAAGTCCTTATCCAATGCAAAATAATCAAATCCACTATACTCATAATCCGTGTACTCTTCGTTATCATCCCCGCCACGCACCTTTTCTTGGCTATACGGAATTGGTGCATAGTAAATTTCTAAATCTATTCCTTCATCCGAAATATCCGTATGAACTTTTCCAGGTTTTGCAAATGTTGCAGTGCCGGAATCTTTCTTAATTTTGATAATATAGGCATCTTCAAGAAGTTCTTTCATTTCTCTAATATTCTGCGTTTCCTCCATGTGCCTTATAATCTGCTGAATATCCTCAATATATTCCATTTCAAAATGGTCATTATCCTCAAAACCAATTTTTCTGCCAACATTGATATATTTCTTTACAATCTTCTCTTTGATATATTGGAAATTATCAAATTCAGTAATCCCAAAACCATCTACCAATAATCTTTCAAATTCAGATGCCACTTTAGTATTAACAATTGCAGACGTTCCCACGCTTTTGTACTTACTTGACACACCTAAATAAATATTAGGCGTATCACCTTTCATTGCAGGCACAAGCATATCTTCTGCATTTAGAATCAACGGCGCCCTTTTTAAAACCTCCCATGCCCTGACAATACAATCCTTAATCATTCTTTCGTAAGGACCACTTCTTGTATAAGCTGTATAAGAAAGACTACTACTATATAATGACTCTCTATGATCCGATAAAAATGCGTAAAATGCCTTTAAGCTCTCTAACTCCCCGGCACTGACCTTCTGTTCTCCTAAATTTAACAAAGCACCTGCCCATTTATCTAATGTAAATGTATTGACATCCAATTCATTTATCAACCAGCAGAAATATTCCGTAAAATTAGTTTCTCTCTCATTATTGAATGCAACAAAACCATTTACTTTTGCAAAAGACTGTGAGAACAAACTATTATCAAAGAAATCGGCAATGCCAAAAGGAACCGCTATTACAACATCTTCTGCCGTTCTATATACACCTTCTCTATCCGGTAAATACCCGCCCTGCTTAAAGCGTTCAGATACTTTCTCTTTTAATCGAGGAACTGTATGATTGCTCTCTTCATCCTTGAATGCAGCTATTAACACACGGCGGACAAAGGCTTGTGTAATCATTTTACGATTTTTCAAATCCTCCAAGGATTCCACAATAAGATTGCCCAATTCATCAAATAAAACATCATTAAACGCAGAGGGTGTCATTAACTTCTCTCTTGATACAGCAGTCTCAAATGATCCATGTATCAGGAACGGTAAATCTGTGCTATCTCTGGTCGGAAAATAGACCCATATATCCGTATGCGCCATTTCGTTGATATTATTTGCTCTATTGTTTACCTTATATGCAACACTGACCTCTGCATTACTCATTTCAGGATGGTCAAATACTTTCTTATACTTCAAATATCTGCTGATATCTTCCTTACCTGCATAAGCGCTTCCCTCAATTCTACAAGTAATTAAACTTTCATCATTCTCGGCTTCGGAAAGCATTATCTTTGCATATTTCCCAGTCTTTTTATCAACCCAATACAAAAGCCTAATATGTGTAAGGAATAACAGTATTTCTCCTGTCATGCCTTCCAGCTTCGTCAGAACCTCATTCCCCTGAACGCTAATAAGGCTGCCGTCATTCTTTTTCTTAGCAAAAGGAATAACAAATTTTGTAAGATGTTCAACTGATACAAACGGCGTAAATTTCCCTCCATCCGCTGTTTCATAAAACAATTTCTGTTTCTCTGTTTGATAATCCCATGCTTCCGGCATTTCTACCGGAAGTAAGTAATTTTCTATACGAAAAGCCTCATCATCTGAATATACTTCCGGTTGATATGTGTATTTGAATACGGATTTAAATCCCATACCAAATTTGCCAATAGTTGAAGCATCATTTTTATCCTTTATTCCCATAAGCATGGAGGAAACACCTTTTACATCCCCTTCATCAAATGGCTTTCCGTCATGATAAAAAATCAGTTTATCCTCATGATACTCAATTACAACTATGGCGGCTCTGGCATCCTCTGCATTCTGTAATAACTCATACACAAAATGATTGCTATCAGAATAATGCCCTGCCAGGAGCGCTTCATATTTTTGAGGCTCCCTTGTCAGCGCTTTCCATTCATCTTTATTTATTTCATATATTTTCCGATAGTCAATCTTCCCCATTGTCAATCCACCGCCTTTACTCTACATGTAAAATACCCTTTACTAATAAATTTGTCTTAATCTCTGCTCTTGAAACAGTTTCATCCATTTTTCTCTTTTGCCTTTCAAAATCAACAAGCAGTTTCTCCAACTGTGACGTTCTCATACGGATAATCTTCTCATCCTCTGCTTTAGCAATCATATCGCGAAATATAGCCTCTCTCTGATTTGCAGAATGAGCAAGCTGCTCTAATCTATAATCACATTCCGCCTTTACATCCTGCACATATTTCGCCTTTACTTCTCTCCACTTCTCGTAATGAAGTCCATCCATTAGATTCCATTTTGCATTATAATCTCCATTTGCTTCATAATAATCCGCTGCATACTGCATAATGGTTAATATGTTCTTCTGGATTTCTGCATTGTCACTAATAGCAACCAATTTAATGTCCGGCCGCAGCCCTACATAGTTCCATGCATAAATCAGGAATGTATAGTCGCCCGGCGCAATCTCTTCTGATGTCGCTGATAATGCAATCTCACATGGGAATTTTGTGCTCTCGTATGCTGCCGCCTGCTTTACCAGCGGATGCATCTGCGTTAAGAATGTCACATCCCGCTCGTCTTTCGCAGCAGCGCTATCGAATGTAACCTTTAATAATGGAGCGCCTGACTTCAAATATGCATTCCACAATTTCAAAGCGTTATTTGTATTTACAACTTCAACAGTCTGAAGATTTTCTAACAGCCGTTGTCTCTTTTCTCCAGATAAACGAAGGGTTTTCACTTCTGATTTACCTCGAATGTATTCTCCTTCTCCAAGCAAATCATCCATGAAAATATTAACCACATCATTCAGGCTCTGTGGTGAAATCCAAGTATTTTCAGCATTCTGAACATCGTTATCCATCATATACTTAGACAAATCAAAACCATACAACGACTTTTCTTCCTGCTCCAGTCTCTGCATTTCCTGAACCTTCATGACATCATTATCTGCCATCTGTTCAATTTTGATATGACGCTCTTCCTCGGTCAGATCCGGATTAAACATAATTTTCATAATCTGTTCGCTGATATCACCAAGAATTTCTGAACAGTCACCGATACTTGCCTCAAAAACACCAATTTTGCACAAACATCTGTCATAGATCGTTTCATCAATCGTATCCTGAATAATCATGTTATAAATCTTTACTGTATCGCTCTTCTGTCCTCGCCTGTCAATACGGCCGATTCTCTGTTCAATACGCATTGGATTCCAGGGGAGGTCATAGTTAATCATGGTATCACAGAACTGATAATCCAAACCTTCGCATCCAACCTCACTGAACAAGAGCACATCAATGGCATTATCGGCATCTCTGTCTAAAAGGAATCTCCGGCGCATCGCAAATCGTTCTTCATCCGGTACGGAACCGTCTACCTGTTCAACTCTGACACCTCTTTCAAGGAGATTTTTTTTCAAGTAACTCAATGTATGTCTGAATGAGCTAAAGATAATTACACGATTATTCTCTTCCTTTTGTTTCTCCAAGATAATCTCATACATCTTTTCGAACTTAGGATCGTCCTTTGTCAGCTTCGCGGACAAATCTGCAATCTCATCCGCCAATTCAAACAAAGAATTTTCAAAGTCATCATTCATTTCAAAATCATATTCATACAATTCACCATCTTCTTGTATCTGGTTCAGTTTTCTTGTGACAATATCATTCATAAATGGTGCCAGGCCATAGATGCAGCTTGATGCCTGTCTCATAACCGTACACATCATAAAGCGAACACTTTTGCTGCCGTGCAGCATTGTAAGTGCCGTTTCTTCAAACTCCATTAAGGCATCATATAAATCTCTTTGCAATGTATTAAACGGCGCCTTAACAGTGAGATTTCTACGAATACAGAAATCCTCAATATCTTTTCTCCGAGTACGGTTAATAATTCCATGGAACGAATGCAATGCTTCAATTCTTGAAATCATATCTATCTTTTCTTCTCTTGTGACTTCCTCTTTATCTAAGAAATCGTATATCTTTTCAAAATCCGGACTATGCTGAATAACATTTCTGCCCCAATTCGTCTCCAAAATGCGGGCAATTTCAGCTCTGCCGTCTTCCTGCCAGCCTTCTGCCTGATTACGAACCACACGCAAAAGATTGTTTATGTACTGATTAGGTTCTGCCATTGTACGAAAGGTATCCTTATCAATAATCAAGTCCGGCCTGAGTAAATTCAAAAGTGTATATAAATCATTATTGCCGTTCTGTAATGGCGTTGCGGTAAGGAATACAACTGCATCCGCATTTTTACAGAACGCATCAACACCCTTATACCACCATGTATTCGCATTTCTGATCGTATGCGCTTCATCCACAATGACCAAATCGAAATGCGGCGGCGGGTCAAGTTCTGCTAACCCAAGTCTTTTTTTCTTCTTTGAGGATGTTGACTGTGTTCCCATCACAGAATCCTCTCCAAATAAGGAATATGGAATAATCGTCTTGTTATGCCGTTCAGGCCACACGCCATCTCTCTCTGTCTCAGAGATGGCTTCAGCCAGCTCCCTGCCGTCCAACTGCGTAAAGTTTTCATCAAAACGTTTCATCTCAAGGACCCATTTACGCTCTGCCACAAGTGGTCTTGGACAGATAATGAGCACCGAGGAAACATTAGAACGTGCTTCCATCTCCTTCAGAATAAGTCCGGCTTCAATCGTCTTGCCAACACCTACATCATCTGCAATGAGCAGCTTAGGTATCTCTGCCTTCATCATCTTCAAAGCCGGCCTGAACTGATATGGTACAAAATCAATTCTTGCTGCGTTCAAAGAGTACAGATTACTATTACCAGGATGGTTAATCTGATATGCAGTCAATAATGAACGCACTCTTTTTATTGGTAAATGATTCAACTTGCGCTTTGGCTTCAAAGGTTGAATCTGTTCTCCATAGAAAGACTGAATAGAACCGTTGATAAGCACAGAATACTTATTACCTTCCATCTCGGTAACAGCGCCAATGGCTGATGCATCACTCACTAAAGTAACAACATCGCCGACCTTAATGCCGCCAATTGTCTGCACCTCCGGTTCACTTGATTCGGCAATAATAGCCTTATCCTCTTCCGGCTTAATTTCCTTAGCTTCTTCCACATCAAAAATAAAATTCTCCATATCTCTGGTTTCTTTCATGGAAGCATCAAAAGCCTGCATTAAAGCAATCATCGTATCTACATTAGAAATTACCTTTTCTTTATTGATTGTGCTTGGTGTAATATGCGCCCACGAATTACGGACTTCCTGCATTTTTCTGATATTGTTACGCTCCTTGTTATTTACAAAGAATCTGCTGGTAATAACAAACCAGTTACGGTCAAAAACCCGCAGTAATTCAGCCAAATCAAGACCATCAATGCTTGTAATTTCATTATTGAGCACATGCTCTCGCTGCAACGCACTAAGGTTGTTCACAACAAGTTCCTGCCACCAATTATCTGTGATCATTGGCAGCTTCTTACTTAACCATGCCCCCATTTTCCCGTTAAGCCGGAACATGAACTCATTCATTTTGCTGATTATATACGAGTTATTCATCGTCCGTCCTCCAATCCCTTTTCTATAGCATATCTACAATGTCAATTTCAAACTTGTATCTATGATGTTCCATTCTTTCATCATCCATATCTGCCAATACAAGGAAATAATCTTCATTTCTGCTGTATTTTCCACTCTTGAGTGTGAACTTCTCATTCATCACACGTTTTCTTGCATCTATGTCTCTTACATTTGCTATCAGCGGTACATCGTAAGAAATTTTGTTGCCCCTTGCATCTACAAAGAACGACACTAATCGTCTTGGCTTCCTGGCATCTGATACCGGTTCCATCTGCATAAAATCTAAGCGAACCTCAATACTTGTTATCTTGCTTGTAAATGAGGATAATTCCACATTTACCATCCCGGTATCCTGCTTTCCGGTAAATGTCTTAACCTTGATTACAGGCACTATCATCTCCTGCAGCGAAGATCCGCCATGCACATAGTTCTGACCGCCACCTTTGGCTTTCATGATATCTGCACCAACCGGTGTCGTAACATACACATTGTTCAGACGGCTTAAATATGTCAATGCTCTGCTGATAACTGCATCATTCCGTACACGGTCAATAGAAAGCAGGTATCTCTTATTAACAACTGAAATCTGTGCCTTATCCATAGAGATTTTATCTGATTCCTGCAATTTATCTCTCTTGTAAATAAAACCGTGATCCGCAGTAATCAAATACCTCGTAGCAGATACATATCCGGTAATTCTACGAATCAATGCCTGGATTTCTTCAATCGCTTCCTGGCACGCATGAAACACTTCATTTTCGGATCTGCTGCTTTCTCCTCTGCCGTCAATCTGATTCTGATAGATATATACCACATCCTTATCCTGCAGCATCTGGCGGATTTCATCTTTCTTTGCATTCATAACCTTATCAAAATCATAACAAGCCGAACGGGGCACCGCTGTCTGCAAAATCTTCTGTCTCTCAGCCATGCTGTTACCGCAATGCATTCCATCAACTATGATATCAAGATTTTCATCAACCACAATTTCCTTATGCGGCAATAACGATGCCATACCTAATGTTGTCTCAGATGGCAGTACGCTTAACATATGACTGATCTTCGCATCGCACTTTTCATCCAAATCGAGGTTATCCAACAGCTCCCTGGCACACTCATATCTCATACCATCGGAAATAATTACAATAACCTTGCCATCTCTGCCGTCTTCTCTCCTAAACGGCTTTACATATGTTTCATAGAAGTCTTCCTGTCTCATATCCGGATAGGTATTGTATAATTCATCCGTCAAAGTCTGATTCCACTTGCAGGCAAAATCTGTCAGATATTTATTGGTATAGATATTCTCAACCAGTTCCTTAATCTTCTCTACGTTCTCACCCATACCAATCTTATCCATATAATAGTAGAACTTGCGGTAATAGGTATCAATCATATAGGCACTCTCTACATAGTCCTTAACCACATCTTTTAACTGTGGCCTGTACGAATGTAAAGAAACCTCTTTGATTAAATGAAACGCATTGCAAAGCATCAAATAATGGATTCTATACTTATCTGCATAGTGATAACATAATTTCGTACGGACTTCACAAATCTCAGGAATGGTCATTCCTGTAATCTTCTCATCCAGCATATTATCTTCAATCTTCGAGATAATCCAGTCAATAATATTCTCATCAAACAGTTCAAACGAATCACAGGCAACAATATTTTCTAACGGAATGTTCTTCATAAGTTTTCTGGCATTCAATTCGCGGGCAATTACACCTGCAATATTATCATATACGGCCTTTGATGCATCATGATTCATGAGGTTCTTGATAAATACGACATCATCATTCTGTTTTTCGGACAGGAAAGTTTTCCATTCCTTCGGAATATTGCCTTCTGCCAAAGTATCTGTATATGTCACAATCATCGTAACCATAAACTTCAAAACTGTCGGAGCCGTATCTCTATAACCATACTGCTTCTCGCAGAACTGCCAAAACGCCTTATCAATCTTGTTGGCCGCAAATTTTTTCAGTATCGCATTGTCATCCGTTCCGGCAAGAACAACCTTTTTCATCAACTCTTCAAAGCTGACTGTCTTAATCCCTGCCAGCACGCACATTACACCCAAAGCCAATTTCTCCGGTGTGTAATCTGTGATTTGCAGATTTTGAAACTTAGCCGTATTCGTCGCATTCCAGAACTTCTTGTACTTCTTCATCTCATCCTGGCACTCTGCCGGGATACTTAAATCACCCATCACCTGAACCAGCTTATCCGTATAGAAATGCTCTGAATAATAGAACATGTCCGCAAGACTATTCTCTTTATCCTCCGGCCTGGCAAAAGGTGCATAGACCAGATAATTCGACTCTGTATCACGCTCTTCCAACAGCAGTTTCGTTTCAAACCAGTTATGATCATTTAACTGCCATATCTTATTGCCTTCTGCCAATTCTAAATTTGAAATATCTTCGGCATATGCGGCGTCATCGTCATACCAAAAGACAATCTTTCTCTCCGTACCCGCAAGAAGCGTATTCAATTTATTTTGAATTTCTTGTAAATCCATAAAAAGCCCTCTCCTAAATCTTCGCCAATAAATTGACCTTTTGTTTCTTACCGCCATCAGCAATTACCTCGATACCCTGGAATAACTGATAATTGTGTTTCACACCGTCGTCCAAATCAATCTCTATCTTCTGTAATGCAAGATGAGATAATGCCTGATAGTAGATGCGCATTTCATTCATCTGCTTTACATATCTGTCTCTGTCTTTCGTTGCCTTTGCTCTTTCAACAGCACTTGCAGAGGTTTGAATGATATACTCTGCATTCTTTAATGCATTTTCCACCGCATTCTGTGTCTTATGCAGGTACTCTGAACGTATGAGATTCAGTGTGTCCTTGTTATAACGGTGCATATAAATCAAACATTTAAAGCCGTTCTGTTTACCAGAATCAAACAACCAATAGATTGGGCGTTTCTGATATATCTTGCAGTGGTCTTTAAAAAAATCCTTCAAAAAGTAATTTCGTATTGCCTCTCGTGAAGAAAAACTTTTGTTGCCCAGCACACCTGCTATAAACTCCAAATTTTCCTCTAAAGTTTCCTCTCCATAGACAGCTTTCACAAATTCTGCAAATCTGATTACTATATCATCTGCAAAATATTCTTCGTCTGTAATTGGAATGACATTATCTGCATCTACTTTCCAGCACGCAGGCGGCTCTTTTCCCTCTACTGGCAAATAGTAAAATGGCGTACCTGATTCTCCAAATGTATATTTGCCATCCAAGCGAATATTCGCAGTATCGGCGAATGTTCCACCATAATATGCGTAGATATCTTTCATACTTCCGCCGGCAAACATCAAACCGTCTTTATTAAGGGAATATCGTCCGAACATACAGCCTACCGCATAGGAAATAAAACTGCGGATATCTCTGCCCAGATCGGCCTTTCGGACTGTAATATCCTTATCTTCTACTTCTGGTGTCAGTTCGTCTTGTAATCCGTAAATGTTAATGAAAATGCGGTTGAGTTCTTCTTCATTTGATTTTAGTTGGTTAAATCGGAGAAAACATTCATTTTCCCAGTTTTTATATGCTTCTTCAATATAATTTGTGTCTTTGATGTGTTTTTTCGGCTCTTCCTGCATTTCTTCCGCAGAAAATGATTTGCAGCGAACCAAAGGGTGCTGTGTAAAATCCCATGATATTTCAAAGGAGTCCCAGTCTTCTTTCGCTCGTTGAATATTTTCATTCACTAAGTTTGTAACATTCTGAAAAAAACCGTCATCCATAATCATTGGCAACCTGCCAATATCTCCTGCTTGATAATTAATGGTTGGCGCGATTAATTGCAAAATATTTGCAACGATAGGAGTATTGCAGAAACCTAAATAATATTTTGTATTGTTCCCTCCATTATAAAACGACATTCCCGCAATATCAGAGAGATTGTTCTCTTTGTAACGAAATGTTGGTTTCCCCGTATTGATCAACGACCATGTTCCAGATGGCGTAAATTTCATTTCCATCGGATAATCTTGTACATTCCGCTTATCTCTTTTCGCATGACCGAATATTTCCATACCTCCTTTTTCCCAATTTACGACATAATCATTATTTCCATACCACTTTCTAGCTTCTCCACCCTTGTTATAAGGAAACCACTTTTTCCCTGAATCAACCGCCTCATTTGCACTTGATGCAGTCGTGAGTATTTTTACTCTTTCCACTTCATGCCACAACCGCAAAAAAGTACCATTGTCTCCCGTTTTCATACCATTCCGTACAACGGTAAGATTCCCTAACTGTGTTCCCTTGGCAAATGCATTTACAATACCTTTTCCGCCCCAATATGAAATTGGCGTTCCGGAAATCTTCTTAAAATCATCTTGAGCAAATACATAGATATTTTTCCCATCCAAATACAGTCTCTCTTTCTCATTTTGTGAATTTCCGTGTATTAACCTTACATATTTCCCGTTATATCCTTGGCAAAACGTTTTTCGTCTGACAAAAGCTGTAGTTTGGACCACTTCGCCCGCTATTTCATCAAACGCTCTTGCTCCTAAGTGCGCCATACAAACAATACATTTTTCAATAATTATGTTTCGTAGCTTTTCATATGTTGATATAAACATCCAAGAATGCTGTGTAATCATAGCCTGATATCCGTTTTCTTTCATCATCTGTCCGCAACGCTCAATAAATACAGCGAACAAGTCTGCTTTGCTGTCCGGGTAATTCTTTTTTACATACTCATTTAATTTTGCATTACCATTTGCAATCCCCATATACGGGGGATTTGTGGATACCACACAGTATTTATTTGACATAATCCTGCCTTGGCAGATCAGTCTCTTCATTTGACTCTGTGTCAATTCTATACCTAATGTGTCTAAACTTATTTGTCCATCCGTATTTTCCGAATCGGCAAATTCCAGGAGTAATTCCCAATCGTAATTATCTACCGCAAGAATAGAACCATATTCTTTCGCATCCCTTAACGACTCCAATAATCCTTGCATCTGATTTACAGCATTGTTTTTTTCAATTTCATTTAAATTTGCTCCAAAATACTCTAATTGTCCAAGATTTATTGTATTGCTTTCTTCAACAGCAAGCACCATCGGTTCTACAAAACACCGATTGCCTTCTTCATCTTGTTTCCCTCTGAAGAAAGTCCTATTGTATCCCCTTGCCTTCATCATCAGCGCAAAATAGGATAATTGATATGCTCTTTTATCAATGTCAAGACCTCTGATATTATTTTCAAGAATGCTAAACACGGCATCTCTTTCACTAAAACCTTCGCTTCGATAAATATCCATCAAAACGTCAAACATATACACCAATATGTGCCCGCTTCCCATACAAGGGTCAATACATGAAATATCCTTAGGCTCTAATCCGGCATAATCTTTCCTAATCTCAACTAACTTTTCAGCAACCGAATCCTCCTGTTCCGCTTCCGGCAAGTAATATTTCCAGCCAAATTCTTCGGCCTTTTCCTTTTCATCTATAGAAGGATTGACAGCTCTCAAATGATCAATCCATATTCTGCCGACAGAATTTTCCACCATATAGCGAACAATCCAATCCGGAGTAAATAACTGTGTAGCCGCAGGGATATCTTCCTTCCTAATCTTCGCTCCACTAGGTCTGCCAAAGACTTCTGCCTTCAATTCCGTATTATAATACTGATACATCCACCCAATGATCTCAACCTGCCCCTCTGTTTCGACATTGAAATTATTCTCATCAATGGAATCTACAAGCATACGAACCACACCATCACTTGTATATGACAGTTTTAACAGCAGTTCCATATAGTCATCTGTTTTTTCAAAGAGGCCGGGCAAGATGGCATTCAGCTCATTACATTGCTTAATAAAAAGCATCCGGAACGCATCGTCATATCTATTTTCTTCTTTGGCTTCCTGCACCTTCGCCAATTCTTCCGGCGTCATGTTCAAATCCACATCTAAAGACTGTGTAACGATATCCGGTGTATTGCTTCCGGTTTCGGAAGATAACACTCTCACACGGGCAGGGAGATAATCATTTACTTCCATAAATCTAATCGCAATGATGCGGTTGAACCATGTATATGCAGTTTCTTCCATTACCTGCCCAAATCCCAGCGTTTCAACTGCCTTTACCAGATTTGCTCTTCTCTTTATGTCAGCGCCATAGATACGGTTTTCTGTTCCTGCAATCGTCTCATATACTTCAAAATCATTACCCTTCTGTATTGGACTCTTGCATCCGTTTTTTGTGACGCCATAGAAACCAGCCTCTGTCTCGGCTGATTTCATAAGCATTTTTCTTGCCTCTACCGCAAAATTTCTGATTGCGCTCTTATCCATTGAAAATCATGCTCCTTTCCATCCGCCCGTAAGGAACTGTTCAGAAATAACTTGTGAATAGTGCGCCTGATTTTTCTTCGAGAGTGTCGATCAAAAATCAGGCGCATAGTGGGCTTTGCCCTAAGGGGGGTATCAGAATGGTGGATTCCTTAGGGCTATGTAACTGATTTTTGAACGGCGCTATCGGAGAAAAAGACAAGCAATATCACAAGTTATTTCTGAACAGTTCCTAAGATTTAACTAAGTTTGATTACTGTATCCTCCCCAAGTTTCGATTTCAGGTTCTTGCGGATTTCCTCTACAAATACATCAATCTCTGTTTCTGTTCTGAACGTATAGGTTCTGTTACCGGTAAGTGTACGCATTGTAACCGGTACAGTATTTATTACCTTTACCGGAGGCACAGCCGGCGCTGCCGGTTGTTCTCCGCCGTCTGCCGATTCTTTCGGCATAATACTAAGCTGATATGCATGTTCCGCCTTTTTCAGTTCATCCAAAGAGTTCTGC
Source organism: uncultured Lachnospiraceae bacterium (assembly GCA_947385425.1). GTDB lineage: Bacteria > Bacillota > Clostridia > Lachnospirales > Lachnospiraceae > Kineothrix. Next base: position 23,092 of record CANDKY010000052.1, read on the forward strand.
AATAAAGCATTACTCTCAGACGGAATGCCATTCAATGAGGCAATATCCTTACAGGTATACAGTTTTTCGATAAGTTCATCAAACTTATCTCCAAATTTCTTCTTGAGTGCGGCAGCATATGGTCTGTCATCCCCGAAGGAATCCATCACTAATTTTCTGTCAGCATAAATGTCCGGCTCAATTCTCTTTGCGTCTTCCTCTAAAAGTGTAACAATTGACTCGCCTAGCCGCTTCTCATACTGCTCCAATTTAGGTATAAAACTATAAGGTTTCTGTAAAGAAATAATTTTCTTAACCTGATTTGCATTCTCTATAATCTCCGCATCCGAGATATAGTTCTTACTTGCCTCATAGAATGCTAAAGTCCTGCATGCCTTATTAAACTTCTCCTTCTGTACTCCTCCAAGGAATGTGTTCAAATCGCCAAGTTCAACCGATGTCTCATCAAAATCATCAAACAGCTCGTCTACCCTTTTGTAGAAGGTCATCGGATCGCTGATATTGCATGTGTCGTCAATCAATCTGGCAGCCTTTTCCAATACAGCTTTGCCCGGCAATCTGGAATCTCTGCCGTAGTCACTTCTCAGGATATCCTCGATCACAGCCTTTTTACTGCTGCCATAATTTCTAAAATCACGCATTAAAGCATCTGCATCATCAGAAACTACGCTCCGACTGAAAAAATCCCTGATGACATCCTTAACGGCTTTCACCCACTGTGTCTTTGGTGTTTCTTTCATTTCAAGGAGAATCTTTTCTCTGTATTCTCTCTTTGTGATGAATTTGTAAGCCTCCTCCGCTGACGTACTTGCCGGACTGTAAATAACGCTATTCATCTTTAAGGAAATCCGGCCTTTTTTATACAGAGTTGCAATCAAGAACTCAATATCCTCTTCCACATAGCCGTATGGAGCTGCCATAAATTTATCAAATGCCTGCTTAATAGAGAACCTGGCTCCGGTTCTTCCTGCATACTGAATAGCCGCCGTCATTTCCTTCAATGCATCCGCATTCGGCTCTGCCATATCCCCTAAATCCAATGTCAACTGTGTTTTATTTTTCTTTAACACATCAAGAATATCGGACTGCGCAGGTTCAGATGTCATATCTTTCAACTTGCTATATTCACTTGCAATTAATTTCGCAAATGCTTCACTGATTCGTGCTGTCACGTCCTTGGACTTTGTAGCAATTTTTCCATCGCCAACATAAATATCTGCTGTCTCTAAAGCCATACGGATATAGTCTTTAATACGTTTTGCCTTGTCGTTTCTCTCTTTTCGCTTTGTTGCGGAAATGATTTCGAAATCGTTCAGACTAGTTAAGTCCGGCCTCTGTAAGAAACTTTCGATTTTCTTCATTTCTTCCGTTTCAGAAAGATATGCATAATCATCTGACAATCTGACAATAACACTTTTTTCAGTAGCAGCTTTTAAGCTAAGCGCGAGGTCATCTATCTCTCCGCTATAAGCTGTGAGCAGATGTAATGTAATGTTACTTAGCTGATTGCTCTTATACTGCCTGTTATCAATCTTCTGATTGAAAGAGAATTGATATCTGTTGTTATACCTGTATTTATTATTTGCCATCGCAATGATTTCTTCAAATGCAACCTGAGCAACATAATTTACAGTTTCTGTAGGGTCAATATTAATCTTTCTGATAGCATCCTCTGCTTCCTGCTCTTCATTGGTCAGGAAAATATATTCATTACCGTTCTTCTGAACAAGCAGCTCATCACAGAGTACACGAAGTGAAGTCTCTACCTTTCTGCTTAAATCAAGACGATCTTCGTTAATATTTGAAATCATAAGCGTTGTGATATTCTCAAGATTCTTACTGAAGTTATTTACATGCTTAATCATGAATAACACCTTGAGCAATTCAACATCAAAACTATTCAGCCTGGTATTTCTTGCTGCCTGCGTAATAACAATTCTATGAGTATGGTCAATAAAGTCATCCAGCGCACTATAGAATGCATTAAACGGAACTAACACTCCTTCTCTTTCGTTTTCATACTTCTGTGCTGCTTCCTTAAATAAGGCAAGCATAGAACGCTCGCCATCTGCCAGATGTTTACCGCTTGAACTATACTGCCTGACAGATGTTAATACATTACCAAGCAGCTTAAACTGATATGGAATAAACGGATACACCTCTGCAAATTCGTCTGCATCAGCATATAAGGGCATTTCAGGAGTGCCCTCACTAAAAGTAATGTTTCCCTTGATATCAAACTCATATCTGCCATATAAATCTTTCAGAATAACGGATGCAGTATCCTTTTTATACAAAATGCGCTTACGGATAACTTCATCTACGTTTGCAGATGAAAGTGCAATTCTTGTATCAAAACGGCCTTGAATCTTGGAGAAATCTTCTCCCATAGTCTTGGTAATAGAATCAATGTCCTGCTGACTGGTTACAATAATCCATGCATTCCCCTTGCAGGCAGTTCCCAAATCTTCTGTAACTGTCTGTAAATTCAGCATTAACTTACTATCATCTGCAATATACTGGCCGATTTCATCTACAAGGAATAATACATGATGGTCTTTACCCTTACTCTCGCAATACTTTCTGATATACTCTGCAAATTTATCAATAGAAAGGCTATACGAGCTCTGAGCATTTTCTGTCCAGTTTCTTGCCTCGTTCTCACTCATAATTCCAAGTGACACTACCGTTTCCATAATCTCATCCTGAATAAAGTAAAAATCTTCTCTTGATTCTACCCATGACGAACCATTGATTTCCTCAAACTTCGTTTTAAACTCCTCATATCTTCTATCATTATCTAATTTTCTTTCAAAATCAGCCAAGAAGGGAATCGAACCACAATAACCAAGATAATCATTGAACACCTTCATGAATACATCTTTGACAGCCTCCTTGTTCATCTTGGAATCGGTTGCACTCTTAGAATCAATGTTAAAAAGGATAACATCAACATCATCGCTCCAACCGGAAACCTCGGAAATCTTCTTTTTCAAAGAATCGTTCCCTACCTTTACACCTTCTAAAAAGAAACTTGATGCAGCGTGAGACTGTCCCTTATCATCCATTACAACTTTATTTGACAATATGTAAGATAAAATCTTCAGAAAATGAGATTTACCGCTTCCAAAGAAACCGGAAATCCATACCCCCATTTTATCAGTACGACTTTCTACGCCTCTCTTATACGCCGCAAAGAATCGATCCATATATTTCTCTAATTCAGAGGTAACTACATACTCATCCAATTCCTGAAAGATATTTTCATCGTCAGACTGCCCAACCTTAATGACACCCTTAATGTCTCTGTCAATTTCTTTCAAAAACATATCTCTAATGTTCATAGCCTTTTCATCCTCCTATACAATCAGCGGAAATGCTCTATAGTAATTTCCATCGTTAATTGTTCCAAATAGTGACAGGGTCTGCCCATTCCAATTTCCCGGATAGAACATGACTACCGGAACCCGATCGAGTATCTGATGTAAATTGTTCAACACACTGTGTGATCTTATGAATGGGAATACCTTTCCGACTCCGGTCAAAAATACTACTGCGTGTTCCGGTGTTTCCGCTGCAATCCTGTTCACAATCAGATTGTCGCCATTCGTAAGGCGGAGCAGTTTTGAAACAGCATTATAGAGATATTCTCTTCCCTTTATTTCCTCAAACTTAATACATTTCTCCAAGTAGCCCCTTTCTCCCAATATACCAATTACCATCTTGTACAAATCATATTCGACAATTTCAAATCCATCGGCTCCCGGATTATTCTGTTTCTTTAAGCTCTCAATTTTCTGTCTCATGATCAGTTCATTGCATGGTTCATAGTCAAAAACATAGTACCGCACTTCATTTGCAACGCCTCTATTCGCCAGAAAATCCTCATCTGATATCCTGTTCCATATCTTATCTAGCTTATCCTGAAATTCCATTAGCACTCTCCCGTCAATGTATATAAATACTTTTCCATATTGTTTGCCAGCAAAATATTTCTCAATGTAATATCCACATAAGGTCTGTTTATCTTTCTCTCATTCTTCACCGGTTCTTGAAGCAGGCCTGCATCCTGCATATATTTACAATATGTCTGTTTCAACTTCTTGATTGCTGTGTCGGACCAGCCTGCAATAATATTGCTCTGTTCTATTTTTCTGTTAAAGAATATATTTAAATCAGCATCTTTTAATGCATCTTCATCCATATTCAATTTGATTCTATACACTTCGTACATCAATTCAAAGAATAAGATATCCGTAGCCATCGCTCCAATTAACGCAATAATCTTGGCAGTATTGATATCTGCGTTAATCATTTCCTTAACAAGTCTTTCCGGAATAGCATCTAATCGTTTCTTAATACAACCAAACTGGCTCTTTGCTCTTTTTTCTGTATTCTGCTGATATATATTATCATCCGAAACCATTCGCTGAACTTCTTTCACATCATGACTCTGAAGTAATTTTGCTGTCTCTCTCATTTCTACAAACCACAAGAGATTACTTACATTACCCGCACTATACTCCATCTCGTCCATCTCCCTTGCGTTCGTAGTTGATAATATCTCCGAAATCACAATTCAGTTCTTCGCATATTTTTTCCATAATAGTCATAGAAACAGCTTCTCCCTTACTCATCTTAGCAAGTGTTGAACTGCTAATGCCTATCTTCTCAACTAAATCCATTTTCTTCATGTTCTTATCAATTAACAACTTCCAGAGTCCATTATACGATACAGCCATATTTTCTTCCTCTCTTATGAGTCCACGATTTATAAACTCGCTTTGCGGTTTGCATATAAAATATCCACTATATCAAGTATAGCATATGGTTTCAAAAAAATCAAAAATAACGGGTGCAGATAATTTTTGTTGGTTTTTATGCCCTGATAAGAAAAGGCATACGCTT
>CANDKY010000053.1 GCA_947385425.1 uncultured Lachnospiraceae bacterium
GTCCGGAATGCCCCGTCATATATATTTGCCATATCTTAATTCCTTCCTTTTTGTGTCTTTATCATATCATTTTTTTACCTCAAATTCAAGAATTTCACGCTGTTTGCAGCTCTGACGATTAAATTATGGGATTGTCAGTTCTAATTACATATATCTTTCAACATTTTGCAGCCTCTGATGATGGTATTTTTTAACAAAAAACTCCCCCTGCTGTAGTTTAAAAAGACACTTTTCGTTTATTGTGCATATTCAGGCATCCCCCTTTCCAGTGCATTCCATTATTGGAACCTTATCTGGAACCGCTTTCCTGTTTCATGCCTGTATTCAGATAACTTTATGCTCTGGAATGATTCAAATATCCGGCTGTGCTTTTCCGACAGGGACAGCGCTGCTTTCTTCCAGAGTTTTTCCCACGCCTCCATTACCTGGGATATCATATGCCTGATCTGTATTAGGTAATAATGGTTTTTCAATGCCTGGTAATTCCTGCTGTATAAATGTTCCAGAAAATAACCGTGTCTTTTCTGCGCGTTAAAGCCTTCATTTTCTATCTTCCACCGCCGCCTGCCGGCTTCCGCCAGTGCAGACACATTTTTTCGGTTAACGGGAAGGTCTGTCAGGAACAGGAATCTTGTTTTTACGTTTTCTGCCTCCCCTTTTCTGCTTCCTTTTTTATTTCCACATTCCGTTCCTCACCCTATTCTGCTATGTTTACCTTATGGCCGTTATAATCAATGTCCGTAAAGAAGTCATGCCAGCAGGATCCGTCACTGAGTTCCTGTTCCCGACGGTTCTTCCCTGTTTTTTTCAGCCTGCCATATTCATCTGCAACCGTTGGGATGCTGCCTTCTTTATAGCGGAGGATATAGTGCCAGCCGCTGCTGCGGCATCTGGCAAAGAAATTTTCACACGCATAAAGGCTGTCTGCACAAAAACAGGCGGGAAGCCTTGGGAATTCTTTCTTAAACCGTCCCATCAGCCTGTAACATGCTTTTCTTTCACAGTCCTGTTTTTCTGCTTCTTCCCCTTCCGTATTTTCGACGAATTCTGTCATAATGCTTACTATAATGTCCGGGTGGAGGACAATTTTTGCTTCCAAATATAATAGTAATATTCCGTATATACCCTGTCAGTCCCCTTATTATGGATCCTGTAAAGGCTTTTTTCATCCAGTTTTGTGCGGCTGCTGCGAATCTGCGTCCCGTCCACAATTATCTGCCAGTATTTATCCCTGATCTGTGCATCTGCAAATGAACGGCTGCGCACCAGCCTGCATACAAGCGGCAGACAGTATCCTGCAGTTCTTCCGGATCTGAAAGACCTGCGTGTAGAAAAGGGACTGACTTTAGATCAGTTATCACAGCAGACAAAAATTCCGGTTTCCACGCTTGGTTCTTACGAATCTGATGATTATAAGGAAATACCTCACAGGAATATCTTTGACTTGGCAAAGTTCTATGGAGTATCAGCCGACTATCTGCTTGGTATGGCCGAAAACAGGCAGCTTGACAACATTTCCATATCCAATCTGCACCTGAGCGATGCCGCCCTGTCACTTCTCAAAGACCGAAAGCTAAACACGCTGCTCCTGTCAGAGCTTATCACCCATGAGCAGTTCCGAAAGCTCATGCTTGACTTTGAGATATATGTGGACGGTCTTGCGGATATGCAGGTCAAGTCGCTCAATCTTGCGGTGGAAACAGGCAGAAAGATATTGCTCAAGCGCCACAATCCCGATGAATATAACCTGCAATTAAATGTATTAAAGGCATCACACCTTGAACTGAATGAGTACTTTTCCATTGTGATTGATGATGATATGCATACCATTATCAGGGACATCAGGTACGCCCACAAAGGCGATATTGATTCCGCCCCGTCCAAAACCGTAACCGAGTATTTTGAAGATATCATCGAAAAGGCAGAAAACTTCGTAGGCACTTCCAAACAGAAACTTGCTTACATATTCAGCCAGTTTTTGAAAATCAAGCCGACTGAAAAGAATATTGACGATATGGCAGATATACTCGGTCAGTCTGAAATCTTGGAGCCTGATGCGAAAAAACGGCGGAACAGTGCAAGGCAGAAACGCAAAAAGAACTGATTTTCTGCAAAACAAAAGGAACTGCATGGTATCTGCAATTCCCTGTTTTCAAAACTGTTAGAAATTATTCCTCTGTTTTTACCAGTTCCACCACGTCCTTCAGTTCACAGTCCAGCGCATCACATATCTGTATGAGCGATTCCATAGAAATGTGCTGCCCTTTGTTCATGTTGGCAAGCGCCCCGCTTCAATGCGCATCTGGCTCTTGGTCATTCCCCGTTCTAAGAGCAGATGCCATAGAGGTAAATAGCTGACTTTCCGCATAACAGCCCTCCGTTATCCGGCAGGTGCTTTTCCTGCCTGTTTTCCGTATCCGTTTTGTTTATTCTATCAGAGATATTGTCTTTTATCAATCAAATCTTGACTGTTGGCGGTATTTCCTGTTGTTTTGACAATCATATTTTTGTTACATCTATTTTGGTATGAAGTGTTTATAATCTCACCTTCACGTCCGGCAAAAAGCAGATTTTAGACAGGCTCTAAGGAAATCTTTATGCCCTGAATGCGTGGCATCACCAGGGATGAAAACGGGGCCGGGAGGCTTTTCATAGTAACTGTAAAGTATCCTACGGATAATAACCGGATTGACATTTGCACTGTCTTTTGAACAAAATTATAGCATTCCCCTACTGCAAAATCAATGCTTACTTCATCACCCCCTATTCCCACACTTCCGGGCTTAGAGCGTGTTTGAAAAATGCTTTCCGGCAGATGTTTAGTCTTAATGTCGCGCAAAGTAGTGAAGCGGTTATACCGCGTACAGATCGGGGGAATGATTTTTCAAACACGCTCTAGTATGGTATATAACGTTCTCAAAGCGTGTGGATGGAACACACTTTGCCGCTGCCTGCGCACAATCACGCCATTCCGCTTTTGCGCACAGGCAGTGTTCCTGTCAGCCTGCCGGATTTAGCCAGCACATCCCCTTTTTTGTTTTGATCGAATGCCCTAAATTACATGTGCCTCGCGCAAACCGGCAATCTCTTTCTCCGTATATCCCATATCCGACAGTATTTCCATATTATGCTGGCCCAACGTAGGCGCCGGGCAGTTGATCCTCGGCATCATGTCCATTAATTTGACCGGGTTCCCGTTTACTTTCATTTTCCCTATCACGGGATGCTCTATTTCAATGAACATTTCCCGCGCTCCGGCAATATGCTCGTCCTCCGTAATCTGCTTTACATTATAAAGCGGCCCCGCCGGGATCCCCTTGGATAACACCAGCTCCACAACCTCATTTACACTTCGCTGCGTTGTCCACTCCTCTATGTACTTTTTCTGGAGCTCATTATTTTTTACCCTTAAAGGCACGTCCAAAAAACGCTCGTCCGTAATCATCCATGGCATATCCACTACCTCAGTACAGAACTTCTCATACAGTTTCTGGTTCCCGCAGGCAATGATTACCAGCCCGTCCTTGGCCCGGTAAGTGTCATAGGGGGCTATGGACGCATAAGCGTTCCCGCTCCGTTCCGGGATTTCGCCTGACTTAAAATAACGTATATATGCATTTTCCAGGCTTGCCACTACAGAATCCACCAAAGAAATATCTACCCTTTGCCCGGCTCCGGTAATATTCCTTGCATTTACTGCCGCGAGTACCCCAATTACCAGATTCATGCCTCCCAGAATATCTCCCATTGCGTTGCCCGACCGGGTGGGCTCACCCCCTTTTGCCCCGGTAACGCTCATCAGGCCGCCCATTCCCTGGGAAATAATATCATAGCCCGGGCGCTGGGCATAAGGGCCGTAGGAACCAAAACCGGAAAGGGCACCGTAAATCAGGCGCGGGTTGATTTCCTTCAATGTCTCATACCCCAGCCCCAGTTTATCCATAACGCCGGGACGGTAATTTTCCAAAAGGATATCCGCCTCCTTTACCAGGGAAAGGAAAATGTCCTTCCCCTCCTGCGCTTTCAGGTTGAGCGACATCCCTTTCTTGTTCCTGTTTAAATTGGCAAAATACATACTTTCCCCATTTTCATACGGGCCGTAACCTCTTGCGTCATCGCCGTTCCCAGGCATTTCTATTTTAATGACTTTTGCTCCCAAATCACCCAATATAGAACCTGCATAAGGGCCGGCCACCACTCTTGTCAAGTCTAATACCGTCAAATTTTGAAGAGCCTGTACCTTTTTCTGGTCCTCCATACTTCTCCTCCATTGAAAATCCATTGAAAAATCCCCGTTTTATCTATATCCAATCATTCCTGATAACATGGAACCGGCGCCGGATATCCATCCCCCGCCGGCCCCACACCCCTGAAAAAATTATAACTCTCCCTCATCCACATGGATTTTCAGCCGCATAATTGCGCTTCCCATGGACTTTCCAAGACTGTCCAGCCGCAGGCTCATCGTTGCGCCTCCCCCAAGGGCATGTTTCATTACAAAATTAAATCCGCCAAGGCTTGGCAAATCATAACGGGTAATCTCACCCTTTACCATATCCCCGAAAAACTCATGCAGCTTTTCCGGCGTCACTTCCCTCTCAATAATCTTATAATATTCAGGTTTACGGGCGAACACGCAGATATTGCTTGTATCCCCCTTGTCGCCGCTCCTGCCATGGGCAATATCATTCAAATAAATTTCCGACATATCATCTTCCCTTTCCGCATGGTATATGCTTAAATTTCAATCAAATGTGTCCTGACGTCTACCGCATCGCGCGGGATACTGGTAGGCCACAGCGCCATCACTTCCTGCACATGGGCCCTGCCTCCGAAGAAAGATGCTCCAGGAGGGCCGTTTAGCTGCATCGGGCTGATTTCCGGAATAATTTTCATACACTCACTCTTGTCCTCAGAAAATACGGCGATACGCATCACACACTCATTCAGGTTCTTCAACACTTCCTCGCTCATATCCGCGACACCGAGATGAAGGCTGTTCAGGCCGATAAAGCTGATATGTACATCATCCGCGTGCATGCCGCGCCTTTTCATCTTTTTCATAATAATGTCCGCACAATATTTCGCTTTTTCATAGGCATCGGGCCATGCAAAACTCAGCATGGAAACTGTCTTCCAGCCTTTATGGTAGCCCACACAGAGTTTTAAGGTGTCAGGCTTCTTCTTTCCGTGAATGTTTTCAATACGGACACGGTTATCCCCTACCTGCGTTATCGTCGCCCTGCTGATATCTACATTGACATCCGGAGTCACATAATTTGCAGGGTCAAGGACTTCATAAAGGAATTGCTCCTTACAGCTCTGCTCACAAATGATACCTCCGCAGTCAGGCGCCTTGGTAATTTCGAAAGTATCTTCGGTAAACTCGGCAATCGGGAATCCGAGTTCATCCATGCGCGGGACATTGCGCCAATCATACATATAATTGCCCCCTGCCCCCTGGCCTCCGCATTCCAGCAGATGCCCTGCCATAATCCCTTTCGCCAGGTTATCCCAGTCGTCGTCCGCCCATCCAAACTCGTAGGCAAGCGGAGCCAGAAACAGCGCGCTGTCCGCCGCACGTCCTGTCACCACCACATCGGCCCCCCGGCCGATTAATTCCTCTACGCCTTCATGCCCGATATAGGCATTGCAGTTGTAAATCTTGTCAAGTATCTGTGCAAAATCGCCATCATAATCAAAGTTGGGGAATGTCCATCCGTCCTTTAAAAGCTGCGGGATCTTCTCTTTGATATCATCGCCTGTCACATATCCGATCTTATAACCTTTCATATCCTGTCCCGCGGCAAATTTCTTTATCGCATCCACACACCCCTGAATGTTCATGCCTCCCGCATTGGTACAGATCTTTATTTTTTTCTGCCAGGCTTCTTTGCCTGCTTCCTGCAAAATCCTCGTCACAAAATCCGGCGCATACCCCTTTGCAGGATCCTTCAACTGCTGTTTGGCCATAATGGACAGTGTCAGCTCTGCCAGATAATCGCAGCCCATATACTGAATATCCCCTTTACGGATCATATGGATCGCGGCATCCGGGGAATCCCCCCAAAAGCCCTGGCCTCCTCCAATTGCTATTTTCTTCATAGCTCATCCTCCTTATAAAAAACAAATTTTAACTCAAATCAAGGATTGGAATTTCCACTCTGGAACCCTCCCCACCGCAAAATATTGACTGATGCGCAATTCTGCACTTTTCCTGCTCTGACCAGATTCCCGGGTAATTCGTATGGACTGCATACTGGGGAAAATCAGAGGAAGAAATATCAAGCCTTAACCTGGAACCTTCCTCCACAAGCCAGGCGATATCCCACATCTCTACAATAACCTGCACTGGATCGCCCGGCCGGTAAACACCGTCCCCGTTATCCGCCGCAATCGTTGTAATGGAAGAGCGTATATTCACAGCCTTCCCGTCCTTTTTCACTTCCATCAGCTTCGCAGTAAAAGCAGTATCCTCACAATCGCTTGCCACACGGAGCCATACACGGATTTTTCCCCCGATAACAAACCCCTCCTCTGCCGGTTCTGACAGGAAAGATATCACATCATCCCTCCATCCCGCCTCCGGCTGGTACATACTGCCTACCCGTTCCATCGTTTTCAGCATTGATTCCCCGCCGGAAGACGGTACCGGATGATCCGGATTATAGATATACTGGATTGCCCTTTCCGGCCCTTCCTCCTCTGCAGGCCCTGCCAAAAGGCTGTGTATATTATCCTGCCCTTTCCCTTTTTCTGATACGGCTAAGTACCACGTTTTCACCCTGTCCGGGACAATCGGCCAATTCTTTAAAGCTATCCACTTATCTGCACCTATAACATAAATGTCCGTTTTCTTACCCGGCCTTTTTTCCTCTATCAAAAGCTGCCGGAACCATGCCGCCATAGACGCGACTTCACTGTTTTGAAGGTTGTCCGGCTCCATCCATTCCAGACAGTTCATGGAAAAATGATTCCAACTGCCAATCTGCAGCGTGCAATCCTTCCTCACCTTTTCATTCAGGGCTTCAAAAGACTTTATGGCGCTTCCCAGATGATGGTCGTACCATCCTTCCCTGATAAAAAGCGGCATATCCACCTTTTCAGGAATATCCCTTAAAAGCTTCCAGAAACCTTCCTGCCAGTATGGGTCATCCTCCTTCACGGAACGTATCCAATCCCTGTACCAGGTCAGTTCCCCGCCCCACAGGCTCTCATCTACCCGGTTATGGGGACGGAACCTGCAGCTTTCGAGATAGTCCGCATCCACGGCCCTCCCGGCATTTTCCATCGCCCAGGATGTCAGCACATCATGCCGGAAAAGACGCTTGCAGTAAGCGGAAGTAAACCTGTCTGTCCCATAAACGCCCAGATACATCCCTTTCACCTTTTCCGGCGCCTCATCCGCGATGCACCATCCGGTCAGTGCCAGATAAGAATCCCCCCAATAGCCGATATTTTTTACCCAGCTTTGGGATGCCAGCCACCGTACCGTACACAGCCCGTCCGCCCGCTCGTTTTCATTCGGGATCCACTCGCCTTCCGACTCTTCCGTCCCCCGGCAAAACTGGACAATATAGACAAATCCCCTTTTTGCCAGGTTCCTGCCGTGAATCCGGTAAGAGCCCATCGCATGAGCATAGGGGCTTCTCTGGAGAATCACCGGGAACACGCCGCCATTGTCCCATATGGTATCTTTTTCCATATGGAAAATATAGGTTTTGAGCCTGACGCCGTCCTCCATAGACAGCATAAACTGCTCTTCTTCCACTTCGCCTTCCGTAACCGGAAAGCCAAGCGCGTCATAATCCCTCTGCGTCTGCCGGAGCAACTCCGCAAACATATCTTCTGCCATATTTTCCTCCTGATTTTAGTTCCGCATCCGCCCGGACAGTACCACCACCGGCGGAGCAAGGCCCGTCTGAAATGCACAGCCGTCCCTTGCTCCGGGCGGATGCTGTTTGCTTTAGTTCCGATACTGTTATATCATGTGACAGGCAACTTTGTGCCCGTCTGCGCCCTCTCTCAGCACAGGCATTTCTGTCCGGCACTTTTCCGTCGCATGCGGGCACCTTGTAGAAAAGGCACACCCGGGCGGCCGCTGCATAGGGCTGGGGACTTCGCCCTGGACAATCTGGCGCTCTCTTGTTTTTTCCAGAACCGGGTCAGGCACCGGTACAGCCTCCAACAGCGATTTGGTGTAAGGATGCAGTGGATTGGAATACAGGCTGTTCCAGTCTGCAAACTCTACCATTTGCCCTAAATACATTACCGCTACCCTGTCGCTGATATGCCTTACTACCGAAAGATCATGGGCAATAAATAAGTAAGTAAGCCCGAGTTTCTGCTGCAGTTCCTCCAGCAGGTTAATTACCTGCGCCTGGATGGAAACATCCAGCGCGGAAATTGCCTCATCACACACGATAAAAGACGGATTCGTTGAAATCGCCCTGGCAATTACCAGGCGCTGCCTCTGGCCGCCTGAGAACTCGTGGGGCACCCTCTCCCGGTATGCCGGATCCAAACCTACCAGCTCAAACAATTCATCCACCCGCTTATCCATTTGTTCCTGGGACAGGCCGATATCGAAGTTTTTCATAGGCTCCATGACAATATCCCCCGCACGCTGCCTGGGATCAAGGGAACCATAAGGATCCTGGAAAATCATAGACATATTCCTGCGGTACGGCCTCATCTTCGCATCATCCAGCCCTGTGATATCATCACCGTTAAAAATAATCCGGCCTCCGGTAGCGTCATTGAGCCTTAACACAGTCCTGGCAACCGTGGATTTCCCGCATCCCGATTCACCCACCAGGCCAAAAGTCTCTCCCTTATAAACCTCAAAGCTGACGCCGTCCACTGCTTTGACATCCGCGACTTTCTTACGGATCAGCCCCTTATATACCGGAAAATATACTTTCAGATCCTGCACATCCAGAATTTTATCCGCATCCGTTAATTTACTGTAATCTCTGGCTGTATAGCTCCGCTCCATCGTATCAAAATGCTTTTCTACTTTCGTATCCCTGGTGATTGTTCTGTGGCACGCCGCAAAATGACCGTCTTCCCCCGGGACCTTCACAAGTCCGGGCGTCGCCCGCTCCGCACACTCTGCTGTAGCGTAAGGGCAGCGGTTCCTGAAAGTACACTCATCCTTCCTGTCCACCAGATTCGTCACAAAACCATGGATGGGAATCAGCTTCCTCTCCTTCGGATCGTTTAAGCCCGGCACAGCATTCATCAGCCCCATCGTATAGGGATGGCGCGGATTTTTAAAAATTTCCTCCGTCGTCCCATGTTCCACTATCTCACCTGCATACATAACATAGACCCGCTGTGCATATCTCGCCACTATACTCAGGTTATGCGTTACCATTACCATTGCGGTATTGCTTTCCTTTACAATATCCTGCATCAGATCCAGGATCTGTGCCTGGGTCGTCACATCCAGCGCTGTGGTCGCTTCATCCGCTATCAGCAGCTTCGGGTTACAGGACAGCGCCATGGCAATCACTATCCTCTGCCTCATACCGCCGGAAAACTGATGCGGATATGCCTTCAGCCTGCTCTCCGGATCCGGGATCCTAACCTTCTTTAATAACTCCACAGCCCTCTCCATAGCCTGCTTCTTATCCATTTTTAAATGAAGCATAACGGACTCTGTAAGCTGATTCCCGATCGTCATAACAGGATTCAGGGTACTCATGGGCTCCTGAAAAACAATACCGATTTTCCCGCCCCGGACTTTCCTGAGTTCTTCACTGTTCTGTCCGTAGCTCAAAAGGTTTTTCCCCTCAAATAAAATCTCACCTTCGGTAATTTTCCCCGGCGGGCTTGCAATCAACTGCACTCCCGAATACTGGGTAACCGATTTCCCGCTTCCGCTTTCACCTACAAAAGCAACGATTTCACCCGGATCCAGATAATAGGAGACTCCATTTACCGCTTTCAGAATTCCTTTTGACTGTTTGAATTCCGTATGTAAATTCCTGACCTCAATTAAATGTTCCATCTGTATCCCCCCTATCTTGTTCCCCGAAGTCTCGGGTCGGTAGCGTCACGGAGCGCATCGCCGCATACATTGAACGCCCACACGGTAAGAATGACAAAAATACCCGGAATAATTGCTACATGCGGATAATCTGACAGATAACGGTAGCCGTCGCTCACCATAGCGCCCCAGGATGCCGTAGGCGGGTTAATGCCCATCCCAAGATAACTGAGCCCTGCCTCCGTCAGGATTGCCGTTCCCAGATTCATCGTAGCCAATACTAAATTAGGCGCAATACAGTTAGGAAGAATATGTTTCAGCGCATTTTTTATCTGCGTTGCCCCGCCGATTTTTCCCGCCGTGACATAATCCAACTGTTTTACCGTCAACACCTGCCCTCTCGTCATACGTGCATAGCCGGGCATCATGACAATACCTATGCAAAGCATAATATTTCCAAGCCCTTTCCCCAATATGGAGCCAAGGAAAAGCGCTAAAATCACTACCGGGATAGACATCATGGCATCCATGATACGCATAATCACAGCATCCACCCATTTTCCCATATTCCCCGCCAGCAGCCCCAGCGTAATTCCGATGGAACCTGCAATTATGGTAGATACCAGCCCTACAGATAACGATGCCCTCGCCCCGTAAATAATCCTTGAAAGCAAATCCCGTCCCAAAGGATCCGTCCCAAAGGGATGGGCAAACGACATTTTCTGAAGCATATTTGACAAATCCTGGTCATTAGGCCCATAAGGGGCCACAACCGGCGCCAAAACGGCACAGAACACCATCACCGCAATAATAGAAAACCCTACACGCACCGGTACCGTTGCAAAAAATGCATCCAAAAACTGTTTCCTGCGCTCCGCGGCCGGAGTCAGGATTTTATTCTCTTTTTTCATATCTCGACTCCTATTCTACTCTGATTCTCGGATCTATATATCCGTACAGAATGTCTATCAGTAAATTACAAAGCACTACAACAACCGCAATCACAAAGGTTACATTCTGCACCACCATGTAATCCTTATTAATAATAGCCGTAAGCATCAGGGAACCGACCCCGGATATATTAAACAATTTCTCTATGGCTACCGTTCCGCCTATCAAACCGCCTACCGCACCGCCCATCATCGTAACAATAGGAATCAGCGCATTCCTGAGCGCATGTTTATAAATAACCGTATTTTCATTTAACCCCTTCGCCCTGGCCGTACGGATGAAATCCTGTGAAACTACCTCCAGCATAGAAGAACGTGTCTGTCTTGTATTCGACGACAGATGCCCTAATGTCAGTACAAACACCGGCATAACCAGGCATTTCAGAAACCCGGACGGGCTCTCGGCAAAAGGCACATAGCCCTGTACGGGCAGCCATTTTAACTTCAGACCGAAAAAATATACAAGTATCATCCCAATCCAGAAAGTAGGTGTCGCTATCCCGATATTGGCAATAGATGTAAGAAGCGAATCCAGAGGCTTTCCTCTGTGTGTCGCAGTGACTACCCCTAAACAGACACCAATGATAAGCGCCAGCACAAACGCCGGGAACGTAACAGATAACGTGCAGCCCACCCGCCTTAGAAGCAGTTCCTTAACGTCAAGGGAATACGTGATCGATCTTCCCATCTCCCCCTTGAAAAGCCCTCCTATCCAGCGCAAATACTGTACATACAGCGGCTGGTCTAATCCGAACATCTTCGTATAATATTCAACCTGCTCCTCTGTCGCCGTGTCGCCCAGGTAAATCTGTACAGGATCCCCCGGCAGCATGTGCATCAGCCCAAAAACAATCACTGTCACAATAAATACTACAATCAGCGACTGCCCCAGTCTTTTCAATACATATTTTCCCATAAAATAACCCTCTTTGGTTCAATGCCATGCAGGGATTCCCCGCATGGCATTGTGTGTTTAAAATCTAACCCATTTGCTTCGATGAACCGGTGCCTACCGGGATGGAACCCGTTACTTGTCAAGCCATGTCGTAGCAGGGGACCAGGTTATTGCATGAACCTTGGCAAACTGTCCTCCCTGTACATAATCATATCTCATATGTACCGGGGCATTCACATACAGCGGCATGCCAAAAAGCGCATATTCATCATAAATTTTTTCCTGAAGCTGAAGCTCAAGTTCTACTTTTGTCGCATCATCCTTTGCCACCCTGATTTCCTGCAGCAAATCCAGGCAATCCTGGGGATGCTGGATACCTTTTGCATAATATGCCCCGTTCGTATCCAGATGCCGGCCCATATAAAGTCCCAGATCCGGGCCGATAGATGCAAAGTGCCAGTATATGCCTGTCCATCCGTTTGCCATCATATCATTGCCTTTTGCCCCGTCAATGATTTCTACAGAGGCATTGATCCCTACTTCTGCAAGGCTCGCCGAAACAGCCGTCGCGGCATTTCCCGCAAATCCTGAACCAGTGGAATAAATTACCGTATCAAACCCGTCCGCATATCCTGCTTCCGCCAACAGTGCTTTCGCTTTCTCCGGATCATAAGAATATCCTTTTAATTCCGTATTGTATGTCACTGCGCCCGGCGCCGCCCATTGGTTCGTCCTCTCATAATAGCCGTAACTTAAAGCCGATACCAGTTGATCCCAATCCACCGCATAGCAGAAAGCCTGTCTTACCTTTGCATCATAGAACGGATCGCTTTCATCCGCACTGCTGGGAATTAATCCTGCCGATTCCACACCCAGGCCGTTAGCGTTTTTGTCTGTCACAATCCCTGCAACCCCTTCCAGATCCTTCATGACATCACAGTCATTGCCGTAAGTAAGTACATCAATTTCCCCGGCTTTCAGCGCATTCACAGCCGTTGTGTTATCCGCAAAGATCGTGTACTCCACTCCGTCCAGATAAGGCTGCCCCTCTACACGGTAATTTTCATTTTTTGCATATTTGACGGAAACACCCTGGTCAAACCCGCTCACAACAAAAGGCCCTGTACCGCAGGAATTCTGACGCATCCACTCAACCCCATTTTCATCAAAAGAAGAGGGGGACATATAGTAGATAAAGAATCCAATCATCTCAAGTGAAGAAGAATCCCATGCTACCAGGTTGATTTTTACCGTATAATCGTCAACCACTTCCACGGAATCGATATTATTCGTCTCGCTTCTCCCGGTTTCTTTGTACTTCTCCATATTCCATTTAACCGCTTCTGCATTAAAGGGAGTGCCGTCCGCAAATACCACACCCTCCAACAGCTTAAAGGTAAGAGTTGCAGTATCGGCATCCGCTTCCCAATCGGATGCAAGCTGCCCTATAATATTTCCGGCTTCGTCATAATACAGCAGGGATTCGTATGCACATCTTAAATACTGCACAAAGGAATTGTTCGTAATTTCCGGTGTGAACCCTACCACGGAAGGATTCTGCGCAGTACCTATCTTAAGTACGCCGCCGGTCTTGATATCCCCTTCCGCAGCCGTTTCCTGCCCTGCCCCGGGTTCCTGCGCTGCCGTATCTGCTGCAGAGTCATCCCCGGCTGCCGTTTCCGTCCCTGTTTCCGTTTCTGTTCCCGTTTCCGTTTCTGTCTCCGTTCCTGTTTCCTGCGCCGGAGTATCATTCCCTGCCTCCTGGGATCCTCCTCCGCTGCCGCAGCCGGCTGCCAAAGTTGCCATCATCGCTGCCGCCAGCAAAATACTGATTACCTTTCTTTTCATAAAAGCCTCCTTTTCCCACTTTGATTAAGTATAACGTTGTACTTGCTGAAACAATAATATAATATTCACAATTCCGTGTCAATAGTACAACGTTATATTTATTTTTTTCATAAAAAATATACAACAGCGTGCATCAATTTTTATGCATTATTGCCAATACTTCTCTCCGTATATCTTTTACTTTTGTCCTATTAATCTTGTCCGATTAAAATGGGGATTACAGAGACAGGCCAAAGAGCATGTATTTGGGAACTGTATGAAAAACGCTTATCCGAAAGACAAACTACCCCGAATATGCTACAATGGAAATATTATAATTAACTACAACAGGAAAGGCTTATATCAGATTATGGCATCAACATTAAAAGACGTTGCGAACCTTGCAGAAGTATCACTCAGCACCGCATCCATTGTACTCAGGGGAAATGGAAATAAACGTAAAATTTCTGCCGCAACTCAGAAGAAAGTACTGGACGCGGCCCAGGCGCTGAATTATACGCCGGACATGAAAGCCAAAGCCCTCCGGGCCGGCTTTTCCCAGACTGCAATCATTACCCTCTTCTGGGCGACCGATATCCGCCTGCAGATGCTGCCCCGCTTCATACAGGGATTACAGCGCGCCACCGACAACGAATATTGCGATATTATCATCAAAACCTATGCGAACGACCATCTCCAGGAAGCAATGACAGAAAACATTATGCATACCTGCCACGGCATTATTGTCTGCAACCCTTCTGCTTCGGATATGGCTTATTTAGAGCAAAATGACTTTCCCGCACCGATCATTCTCTATAACCGTTACTCCGGGAAATATTCCGCTGTACATATGGACAATGAAATTATCGGAAAGCAGCCCGCCCTCCTTTTTGCAAAGCACAACAGAAAACATCCCGCCATTCTCAATGCCCCCTCCACTTTTGGAGGCATGGACGTGCGTACCAGCATCTTCGAAAAATATTCTGTTTCCTATGGAATGGCTCTTCCACTGGTCATTGACGTGGATAACTGCATGGAAGGAGGCTACCGGGGAATCCAAAAAATGCTGGCGCATTCCCCTCTCCCCGACTGTCTCTTCTGTACCTCGGATTACATTGCGTTAGGCGCATTAAAAGCTTTGCATGAAAAACAAATTAAAATCCCGGAACAAATAGAAATAATCAGTGTAGGAAACGGCAATACCGAACAGGAAAAGTTCTGCGTCCCCTCACTGTCCGTAATGAGTCTGCCTATGGAGGAAATGGCCGAAGCATGCCTGACGCTGCTCTATACCCGTATTACTTCTTTTGATATGGAAATACATACAAAGAAATTCGATGTGAAATATATCGCGAGGGAAAGCTGCGGAGAATAATCCCGCCTGTACGGCCTGCCCTCCGTTTCCCGGCCCCAAAGATAACAGGCAGCCGGAAATTAAGCCCTTTGGGGGGAATATAAACCCTCTTTTTGCCTAAGCATCCCGACTAAGATTACCTGCGGCACCTGCGCCGCAGCAATCCCCTGCCGCCTTAAGAGCCTGTTTAAAATCTCATTTTCACCATCTGTACACCCCATTTTGCGAGATCTTTGCCCCTCATTCAGTCAACGTAGCCCCACTACGCCTCCCTCATTCGGGGCAAACCTCTCACAAACTGTGGCGCACATCTGGCGAAAAGCAGATTTTAGACAGGCTCTAAGCCAGCACTGCGACAGCCTCATAAGGGCGCAGCTCCATACCTGCCCCCACACAGGCATCCCCATAGTTCTGAATCAGGATTTCCCCGCCCGCAAATTCCTCCGGCGCATCATACCTCACCTGCCCCGCGGAGAAATTGCAGACTACCAGCAGTCTCTTATCCCCGAGTGTCCTCGTATAGGCATAGATTTCCTCCGAATCCGGCAAAAGCAGATCGTAGGTCCCATATACGATAATCTCATATTCCTTCCGCAGGCGGATAAGCTTCCTGAAATAATTCAGCACGGAATCTTCCCTGGCAAGCTGTTCCTTCGCGTTCACCTCTTTATAGTTGGGATTCACCATAATCCAGGGCGTCCCGGTTGTAAAGCCCGCATTCTCCCCATCATCCCACTGGAACGGGGTCCTGGCATTGTCCCGGCTCTTATACCGCAGATAGCGCAGCATCTCTTCTTCCGAAAATACGCCTTTCCCCGTCAGTTCATGATAAGCATTGATACTGTCCAAATCCCGGAAGTCCTCAATCTTCCCGAAAGGCACATTAGTCATTCCAAGTTCTTCCCCCTGATAAACATAAGGCGTCCCCTGCATCATATGGAGGCATGTTGCCAGCATCTTTGCGGAAGCCTCCCGGTATTCCCCGTCATTGCCAAACCGTGATACGGAACGCGGCTGATCATGATTTTCCCAGAACAGGCTGTTCCATGCAATATCCTCCAGCCCTTTCTGCCATCTCGACATTACTTCTTTCAGATCCCTCAAATCCATCTTCTTATCCGACCACTTATTTGACCCGTCCGCATCCACATCCATATGTTCAAACTGGAACACCATATTCAGTTCCTTCCCGTCGCTGCGGGCATATTTCTTCGCTTCCTCCAAGGTCACGCCGGAACATTCTCCCACGGTAATCGTATCCGCCCGGTTCAAAACCTTCTCCCGCATCTCCTGCAAATATTCATGCACATGAGGGCCGTTAGCCGGTTCATTGAAACTCGCATATCCATTGATGCCCGGAACCCCGTCCGGCAGATCCGGTTTCTTCGAAATCAGGCTGATGACATCCATGCGGAACCCGTCCACACCCTTATCCAGCCACCAGTTCATCATCCGGAAAACCTCATCCCTCACCTTCGGGTTGTCCCAGTTCAAATCCGGCTGCTTCTTCGAGAACAAATGCAGGTAATACATCTGCGTTTCCTCGTCAAATTCCCATGCCGGGCCCGAGAAACAGGAACCCCAGTTGTTCGGCTCCTTCCCGTCCTTCGCCGGACGCCAGATATAATAATCCCTGTAGGGATTGTCCACGGATTTCCGGCTTTCCACAAACCAGGGATGCTCATCCGAAGTATGGTTTACCACCAGATCCATCACAAGCTTAATCCCGCGCTCATGCGCGGCACCAAGCATTTCCTCAAAATCCTCCATGGTGCCGAACTCTTTCATGATTGCCTGATAATCACTGATATCATATCCGTTATCATCATTCGGCGACTCATAAACCGGGGACAGCCATATAACATCAATCCCCAGATCCTTCAGATAATCCATTTTGGATGTAATCCCTTTGATATCCCCGATCCCGTCGCCGTTGCTGTCGCAAAAGCTCCTCGGGTATATCTGATAAACAACACTTTCCTTCCACCATTTTTTGTCCATGATACTTTTCCTCCTTTTTTCCTTTTCTTTTCCGTTTTCTTTCTTAATTCCACTTTCTTAATTCCACTTTCCTAACTCCACTTTCTTATTCTGTTTTTTCCTCATCCGTTTATTATTTTTGCTCCCTTATATATAATCTACCATAAATCCCGGAAAAAGTATCCTATTTTCTTTCATAAATAAGGAACTGTGAAAAAATAACTTTGGCAAGTTACGCAGGATTTTTCCTCGTCAGCGTCAGTCAAAAATCAGGCGCATAGTGGGCTATGTAACTGATTTTCGCCCGTTACGTAGTAACTTGATGTCGGAGAAAAAGACAAGTAAATTGCAAAGTTATTCTTTCACAGTTCCTAATTACACGCCAACCAACATGCTGCTGCATCGCGGCAGCACAACCCGGCCATAAAAAACCTGGAAAAACGCCTCTTTCCCGGCGTTTTTCCGCGTGATTAAGTTCTCAGGCGGCGTCCTTTGACGCCTTAGAGCTTCTTTTCACGCTCATTTTTACAGGATCGCCTTAAATGCCTCATCCAAATCCTCTATAATATCATCAATATTCTCCGTCCCGATAGAAAGCCGGATCGTACCCGGGCGGATTCCCTGATCTGCCAGCTCTTCCTCATTCAACTGCGCATGGGTAGTAGATGCCGGATGGATAACCAGCGACTTCACATCCGCCACATTCGCCAGCAGGGAAAACAGCTCCAGATTATCGATAAACTCTTTCGCCTTCTGCCCGCCGCCCTTAATCTCAAAAGTAAAGATGGAACCGCCGCCGTTAGGGAAATACTTTTTATACAGCTCCTGCTGCACGGCATCCTCTGACACAGAGGGGTGATGCACCCTTTCCACCTGCGGATGGCTGTTCAGATACTCCACAACCTTCAAGGCATTTTCCACATGCCGTTCCACCCTGAGCGAAAGCGTTTCCAATCCCTGCAGGAAGATAAACGCATGGAAAGGGGAAATCGTCGCGCCGGTATCACGCAGCAGAACCGCACGGATCTTTCCCACAAATGCCGCCGCACCTACTGCCTTCGTAAAGCTAATGCCGTGATAGCTTGGATTCGGCTCTGTCAAAGACGGGAATTTTCCGCTGGCCTCCCAGTCGAATTTACCGCTGTCTATAATCACGCCGCCGAGCGTAGTGCCATGCCCGCCGATAAATTTTGTTGCGGAGTGTACCACGATATCCGCCCCATATTCTATCGGCCGGACCAGATAAGGGGTCGCAAAAGTGTTGTCCACCACAAGAGGAATCTTGTGGGCATGTGCAATCCCCGCTATTTTCTCTATATCCACCACATCCGAATTCGGATTCCCCAGGGTTTCGATATGGATAGCTTTCGTATTCTCCTGAATCGCCGCCTCCACTTCACCGAAATTAAACGGATCCACAAAAGTAGTGGTAATCCCGTATTCCGCCAGGGTATGCGCCAGCAGGTTATAAGTCCCGCCGTAGATATTCTTCGCCGCCACAATATGTTCCCCCGCGCGGGCCAGGTTCTGTATGGTATAAGCTATCGCCGCCGCGCCGGATGCCACCGCCAAAGCCGCCACACCGCCCTCCAAAGCGGCAATCCTCTTCTCAAAAACATCCTCCGTCGGGTTCGTGAGCCTGCCGTAAATATTCCCTTCCTCGCTTAAGTCAAACCGGGCCGCCGCATGTTCACAGTTCTTAAACACGTAGGAGGACGTCTGGTAAATCGGCACCGCCCTGGCATCCGTCGCCGGATCCGGCTGCTCCTGCCCTACGTGAAGCTGCAATGTCTCAAATTTTAAATTTCTCTCCGCATATGTCTTCTTCGCCATCGTTAACCTCTTTTCTGCAGATTATCCTGCTCTTTGTTTTTTTTGGATTCTAAATCCATTTATTCCATTCTATTCCTATCTGTTTACAAGGAAATATTACCATACCCATTCCTCTTTGTCAACCTGCACCGTTTCTTCCTTTTGCCCGGTCAATCTCATTGCGTATTTCCTGCATCTGATAATCCAGGTTTTCTATGGAGTCCGCACAGGCCCGCAGCTTCCCGACAATTGCCTCCGCATTATCCACATCCTTCTTATATTTCAGCTTATGCTCCAGGCTCGCCCAGAAATCCATCGCGATGGTACGGAACTGCATCTCCACCTTCATATTCTTCTTTCCCTCCGACAGGAAAATCGGCACGCTCAATATCAAATGCAGGCTCCGGTATCCGTTCTCCTTGGGATTCCGGATATAATCCTTTTTCCGCAGCAGGATAATATCATCCTGCCTGATAAACAGCTCCGCCAGCCGGTAAATGTCATCGGGAAAAGAACAGATTACCCGGACGCCGGCCACGTCGGTCAGATGCTCCCGGATGCTCTCCACAGTGACCGGATGCCCTTTCCGCTCCAATTTTTCGTATATGCTCTCCGGCGACTTCAGCCTGCTCTTGATAGACTCAAAAGGGTTCCTTTTATACTCCTGGGAAAACTCCGCATTCAGCGACTTAAGCCTCGTCTCCACCTCCAGAATCGCGGACTGGTATTCCAGCATCAGTTTATTAAATGCCTTAGCTTCCCGCAGCTTTTCCGCCTGTATCCGGATAATCCGGTCTTTCCTTTCCAACGCCTCCCTCTGTTCCTCCACCTTCTGCTCCAGCCGGTTCTTACAGGTAAACAGCTCTATCGTATTCCTTATCCTGTTCTTGACAATAGAACCCACAAAAGGCTTGCGGATAAAATCCGAAACACCCAGTTCAAAGCATCGGTTTTCCACCTCCGCCGAACACTCGCCGCTTATGATCAATATAGGGATCTTATGTACCAGCCCCATCCGTTCCATTTCCCCGATAACCGCAAACCCGTCCATCCCGGGCATATGCAAATCCAACAGGACCGCCGCCATATCCTCCCGGTACTCCTGCAGCCTCCCCAAAGCCTGTTCCCCGTCTTCCGCCGTCCCGACCTCATATTCCCCCTTCAGCATATGATACAGCATTTCACGGTTCACTTCCGCATCATCCACCACCAGTATCCTTTGCATATCCGTTCTCCCTCCATGGCTCTATCTTACCAAATACAGGAGACGGATTCAAGATCCCTGTTTTATAAAAACCTTTTTCCCTTCAAATGCAAATCCGTATTTCCTGATCCGTTCTCTTGCAATCCCTTTATCCACTAACACCGTCTCATACTGCTTCCTCTCTATTTGCGCCAAAGCCTCCCCCGCCGTATCCTCCAGAGAATTCCCCCGCTCCGGATTCCTCACCTTGAATTCCATAATAATAGCATTATCTTCTTTTCCCCGCGGTTCCATCATAACGTCATACCGGCCAAACGAGGGTACCTCGTTTTTACCGCTTTCTTTATTAGATGTAATACTATACCGGTTCGCCAGTTCCACCGCCAGCCCTAATACAAATCCGTGGTAAAACCTCTCCGGCTCCGTCTCGCCGGAAGTTCTTTTTCCGCAGTCAAAGTAGCTGAACATAATAAGCGCAACCCTGTTCATATAAGCATTCATGGATTCTACATCATCTTTCAGCAATGCATTGATAAAACCGTTATAAACAGTCCTCGGGCCGGAAAACCATTTCTTTATCATCTTGCGGAACATAATATGCACCTCTTTATTTGTCAGGGACAGTTCATACAAATCTTCCCCTGTATCTTTATCCGGCACACAGCTCTCCACTTTGAGGTATCCCGCTGCCAGGAACAGGCTCCAGACAGCGTTCTCGTCCGCGTTCAATTGTTCAAATACCACCTGTTCCTCCATCTCCGTTTGCAGGCACTGGCCTTTCAGAAGGCTTTCCATGGAAATTTTTATCTCCCCGCTTCCCTCCCGGATCAGTTTATCCGCCAGACTGTTGCTGCTGGTATTGACCCAATAAGCGGAAAACCGTTTTTTATCCAGATAATTAATAATAGACCAGGGATTATAAATATCCCTTCTTTTGCCGAATGTGAAGCCGTCATACCATTCCTTTACCTCCTGGCGGCATCCATACAGCCCGCATTCCTCCAGAACCTCCCAAACCTCTTCCTGCGTAAACCCAAAGCAGCTCTCATACTTTTCCGAGGTTGCAGTAACTACTTCCAAATTGTTCAGATCCGAAAAAATAGACTCTTTACTTATTCTCGTAATCCCTGTCATAACCGCCCGGTCAAGCCAGGGGTTCGTCTTAAAAGTTGAATTGAATAAGCCTCTGATAAATTCCGCCATCTCCTGCCAATAGCCATACACCCAGGCTTCCTGAAGAGGCGTATCGTACTCATCCAGCAGAACAATCACTTTTTTCCCGTAATAGCGTGAAAGATAACCCGACAGATTTTTTAAAGAATAGGAAAGCACTGAATCCTTTGTCTCCGTTTCCAAAAGAAAGCTGCGGAAACTTTCCTGCTCCCCCTTTTTTAAATTTCCCCCATCCAGCAAAAAATCACACCTGTTATATGCTTCCTTTATAAGCATGGAAATCTTTTCCTTTGCCAGCAAAAATGAATTTGCTTTTACATCCGCAAAGCTTAAAAATATCACAGGGCAGGTCCCCTGCAGGTTCCGGTACTTCTCATCCCTCCATATGGCCAGCCCTTCAAAGACCTCCCCCTGGCCTGCATATTCCGATGAGAAAAACCGTTCCAACATATTCATGTTTAAAGTCTTGCCAAACCTCCTGGGACGGGTAATCAGAGTCACATCATCCCCATTCTCCCACCATTCCCTGATAAAATCCGTCTTATCGATATATAAGTATTGATTCCCTATTAATTTTTCAAAGCTCTGGATCCCTATCCCCACAGTCCTTGCCATAACACTTTGCCCCCATGCGCCTGAATATTCTGCATACTCCCCGTCATACCGCCTACAGCGGCACAAACAATCCGTATGAAACTTAGCTTTTCTAAGCGGACGTAATTGGGCCGCTTAGAAAAACTTTTCACACTTATACCTATAACAAAAAAGATACTCTGAAAACATTACTTCCCACAGTATCTCTCTTACTCATTCCGCGCCTTTTCCCTATCCGGAATAAACCTTTCCAGAGATTTGGCAAACCAATTCCTTATCCTCTTTATTCTCTGCCCGCATTGACACTACCCAACGTGCTGCGGCAGCACAAATCCCGCCATGAAACCCGTGTGAAAAAAGTTCCGCATCCGCACTTTTATTTCAGTATATAAGATTTCATACCAGAGTTCAAGATGAAATTTTAAAAGCAAATAACCATCGCAAAATCTTGCCAAAAATCCTGTTTCTTCTACTATATATTGACAAACTGCTGCCTTTTATTTTATACTAAATACAGGATACAAAGGAGAATAATGCCATGACAAAAGAAAATATTATCCTATACGCAAAACTTTTAAAAAATGCTTTCAAGACAACGGACGCCGTGGAAATTGCCCGCAGGCTGAGATACGATGTCGGTTTTATCAACACCGGGACACAATATTTGAAAGCCAATACTTATAAATTTGAAAACGGTATAAAAGTAATCTTAATCAATGCAAATTACGACGCGGTTTCCAGGAATGTGCTCTGTGCCCATGAGCTTGGCCATGCCGTTTTTAATCATGCCAATAAAAGTAATTACAAGGATACCAACCTGGTCAATGAATACCAGGTGAATCTATTTGCGGTCGCGCTTCTTTTTAACGAAGACGACTTTAATATGCCCCTTGCCGAAATGAGCAACTTCACATTACAAAGTATTCTGGATGCAAATATTACGCCTCCCGGGTAAGGGACTGTATGCAAATGACATAGATTATTTACATACAGTTTCCTAAATGGGAGGCGCTTTTGTTTCTTTAAATTCTACAGCTCCAGGTTAATTCTGAACTTATCCTCTGCCGCCGTCAGCCTGCATTTCCCGCCTTTCTTCAAAGCCCCGAACAAAATCTCATCCACCAGCAGCGGCTTTATCTCGCTCTGTATCACACGTTCTATCTCCCTTGCGCCGAATTCCGTGCTGATCCCTTTCTTCTTCACCAGCTTCCTGGATTCCGCATCGGCGGACAGTTCTACCTTTTTCCTCAGAAGCAGCTTTTGCAGTTCACCCAGCTTCTTCCCTACGATCTGCTCTGCCATCTTCTCGTTCATGCTGCGGAAAACGACAGTCCGGTTCAGGCGGTTGCGGAACTCCGGCTGGAATATCCTCTTTACTTCCTCCAAAATAATATCCGAACTCACATCCTGCCCCTGGAAACCAATCCCGTATTTCCCCATCCGGCTCGCACCTGCATTGGACGTCATAATGATAATAACATTCCTGAAATCCGCCTTCCTGCCCTGATTGTCCGTCAGTGTCGCATAATCCATGACCTGCAGCAAAATATTATAAATATCCGGATGCGCTTTCTCCATCTCATCCAGCAGGAGGACTGCATGGGGATGTTTGCGGATCGCCTCCGTGAGAAGCCCTCCCTCTTCGTAGCCTACATATCCCGCCGGCGCACCGATCAGCTTAGCTACGGTATGCTTTTCCTCATATTCGCTCATGTCAAACCGGATTAAGCGGATGCCAAGCTCCTCCGCCAGGCTTCGGGCTATCTCTGTTTTCCCCACACCGGTTGGCCCGACAAACAGCAGGCTTGCCAGGGGCTTCCCCTCTTCCAAAAGCCCTGCCCGGGAAAATTTCACTGCATTGACTACCTGCGATATGGCTTCGTCCTGCCCGAATACACGGCCCTTTAGCCTTTCCTCCAATGTCGCCAAAGCCTCTGTCTCATCGCTCTCCACTATCTGTTTTGGAATATGGCAGGTTTTTGACAATATTTCATCAATCAGCCCTTTGCTCACGGACTGCCTTTTCCTGTCAAGCGGGTACATCCGGCGGTAAGCCCCCGCCTCATCGATCAGGTCTATCGCTTTGTCCGGCAGATAACGCTCGTTGATATACTTGGCGCTCATCTCGGCCGCATATTCCAGAACGCCCTTCTCAAAACTGATCCCGTGGAATTCCTCGTAATTCTTCCGCAGTCCTTTCAGAATCTGGATCGTGTCCGGGACACTCGGCTCCTTGATATCAATATTCTGGAACCGTCTTACAAGGCTTTTGCTTTTCTCAAAATGCTTTTTATACTCTTCGTAGGTCGTAGCGCCGATAAAACGCACATGCCCCGCCGCCAGATAAGGCTTCAGCATATTGGAAATATCAAAAGTCCCGCCGTTTACAGCCCCCGCACCGACAATATTATGGATCTCGTCAATATAAATAATCGGTTTTTCTTCCCGGCTGATACTATCCATAACTCTTTTAAAACGCTTCTCAAAATCCCCCCGGTACTGCGTGCCGGCCAGCAGGCTGCCCAAATCCAGGGAAAAGATTTTTGCACCCGTCAAAGGCTCCGGCACCCGGCCCTCCTCCAGCAATTTGGCAAGCCCGTAAGTGATGGCAGTCTTCCCCACCCCGGGTTCCCCTATGTGCAGCGGATTGTTCTTCTCCTTGCGGCAGAGAACCTGCATCGTCCTTTCCAGTTCCTCTTCCCTGCCGATTAACGGGTTCACATTACCCAGCCCGTCATTTAAACAGGTAGCGTACTGCTGCCAAAACCCTCCCAGCGTCCCTGCACCGGCACCTTCCTCTTCCCAATCATTCCCCGTCTCCTCATCGGCTTCCGGGATATTGCTCCTCCATCCGTACCTGCCCTGCCTGCCAGCGTTTTTTCCGTCCTCCGCATTTCCAGACAGGCCGTTGCCGCTTCCACAGGCATCCCCGGCTTTTATACTCTCTTCCCCGGCTTCCTTTTGCTGTGTACCTTTTCCGCGGCTGTTACTCCCGCCCTCTTCGCCGGAATTGCCATCGTTCCATTCCGGGCCATTCCCGTCCATACCGGTTCCGTCCCCGCCGCCTGCAGCCTCTCTATCCCCGTATGCACCGTTCCCATCCGCACGGTTCCTGCCTTCGCCGGACGGATGCCCGGATGCCGTACCCTTCCCGTAAATACCATATCTCCCGTAAGCTTTTTCCTCATAAGCCACCATCATTTCCTGAAGAAGCTCCGCCTGCTCCACACCCTGTACACGCATATAATAAACGGCATAGCTCTCCTCCAGCCCGTACATGGCATGCAGGACATGGGGCAGTTCCACGACATTTTTGCCGCTTCCCTTTGCCGCTTCCCATGCATAAGCCATCATAACCGCCATACTCTGGGAAAGCTCGGGTGTCCCTTCCAAATCCCCTGTACCTAATTCCATATACTCTTCCAGATAGGAACTCAGGTTTTCCGCCAGTTCCCTGATATTCCCGCCGCAGCTTTCAAATGCCTGTGCAAATATACTGTTCTGGCAGACCGCGTACAGCATCAGTTCCGGAGTCAGAAATTCAAACCGCGCACTTTTTGCCAGTGAAAATACAGTATTGATAATTTCTGCTACTTCTGTTGATATATGCATAATTATGCCTCCTCCACCGTCATCCGGAACGGAAACCCTGCCTCTTTCGCCCTTGCCGCTGCCGCCTGGACCTTTGTAACCGCGATATCGTACGGATAGGAACCCACTGCCGCCTTGCCGCTTTCATGCACCATCAGCATCAGCCTCTCCGCCTCCACTTCATTTTTATGGAAAATGCTTATCAGTATATCCACTACAAAATCCATCGATGTGAAATCATCATTATGCATAATCACCCGATAATGCCTCGGCTCCCGTATATGAATCCTTGTTTTTTCTCTCGTTTCTCCCTGTACAGACATAACCTTACCCCTCGTTCAAATCCGAATCAGTAATACATATAGCAGGGAACCTGAAAATATTCCGTCCGCTATATGCCCCGTTAAATTCCTCCTATAACCTCCCGGAAAAAGTTTCTTTCCACGCTAAGTACAGGATAACAAACGTACGTTCTTTTGTCAATACCGTTTTTGTTTTCCCTGGCTGCAGGCAGACGCAACGGCCAAAGCACCGCCGGACAGGCACAAAAAGTATCCGCCCGGCGACATCCATCGCGGCGGATACTTTTCCAGCCTGACCGTTTTCACAGCCCCAATTTACTTTCCGTCTCTTCCTTCTTTTGCCCTGTGTCACTTATTTTTCTACAGTTCCTTACTACATTCCCTTACTCCGTCCTTTCGCCAAGCGTTACCGTAACCGATTTGCTCTCCCAGCCATTCGGGCTTCCCTGCATCACTGTTACTTCCACCGTATCCCCGACGGAATAATATTCCATGACACGGAGCAAATCCTCGGAACTGCCGATCTTATTCCCGTCAAATTCCGTAATAATATTCCCTTTCACAATGCCTGCCGCTTCCGCCCCCGTGCCTTCGTATACCTGGGATACGTAAACGCCTTTGGGCATACCGTAGTCTTCCGCCATCTGGTCAACTACGGTCAGCGGAGTGATCCCGAGATAACCCTTATTATCTTCCGACACCTTTGCCCTCGTCTCGCGCAGCATCAGATCCTCGATAATCGGTTTCGCCGCCGAAATCGGGATGGCATATCCCATACCTTCTACCGCCGAT
The DNA here is from genome assembly GCA_947385425.1 of uncultured Lachnospiraceae bacterium. Classification (GTDB taxonomy): domain Bacteria; phylum Bacillota; class Clostridia; order Lachnospirales; family Lachnospiraceae; genus Kineothrix. Next base: position 26,469 of record CANDKY010000053.1, read on the forward strand.
CCGCCGATTTTGTTGGAATTAATGCCAATAACCTCCCCTTTCATATTCAGCAGCGCGCCGCCGGAATTCCCCGGGTTAATCGCCGCGTCCGTCTGGATAAAAGTCGCCCCGTCTTCTTCATTGACCCTGATCTGCCCGCTGTTTGACAGGTCTATCACACGGTTCAGCGCACTGATCACGCCCACCGTTACCGACTGCCCGTATCCCAGCGCATTCCCGATCGCTATCGCCGGTTCCCCGACTGTCAGGCTCTCGGAATCCCCCAGCGTTGCAACCGCAATCGCCTCTTTTGTCACCGCTTCCACATCATCCAGGGAAACGGCTATCACCGCCAGATCCATATCCGGATCCGAGCCCTTCATCTGGGCCTCCGATTCCGTACCGTCCACAAACTGTACGACCAGTTTATCCGCATTCTCTATCACATGATAATTGGATACAATCAGCAGCTCCGTATCGCTTTCCCCTACGATAATGCCGGAACCCGCCGCCGTGGACTCGCTTTCCAGTGTCTGCCCGAAATAAGACATCCTCTGTGTATAAGTGTTATTAATGGATACAATCGCAGGCATCACATTTGCCGCCACATCGCTCACATCCATCGCCATCACCTGCTTCTGCCCGGTCATGCTCACCGTACCGGCCCCATTGCCGGAACCCGTATCCGCAGCGCCTGACTGCGGTGCCTCCTGCATCTCCTCCCCGCTGCCGTCCGCCGCTTCGGCCATTTCTTCCGCCGGAAGGGCCTCTTTGCTTCCCCGGTCTTTAAAAGCTCCGGTAGCCGACTCTACCGCATAAAACCCCAATCCTGCACAGCCCCCGAAAAACAGCCCCAGGCTGACTGCCGCCAAAGCCTTCTTCCAATAACCGACCCCGGTTTTCGCCTTCTTCTCCTTCTCCGGCCTCTTCCCGCTGCCGGACATCGTATAACCGCTGGTATATGCGTCCGTATAAGTGTTTCCATAATGGCTTCCGCTCTCTGAGCCATACCCGTAACTGTTCCCTGTCGGATAAGAACCGCCGTAACTGCCGTAATGATTCCCCCCCGCGCCGGTTCCGGACTCCCCCGCGTTCCCTGACGATCCTGCGCTGCCATACCCGGAAGAGTTCTGTCCGCTGAAATTCCCCCTCTCCGCACTTACGTCCCTTGCCGTGCCGTCTACCACATTCTTGTCATAGTCATTTGGATAGTTATTTCCATACATAGCCCTTACCTCTTTCCCTTTTATCCTATTGCGGAAAATATTGCGCCGCCAAGCCTCCCGCATGT
>CANDKY010000054.1 GCA_947385425.1 uncultured Lachnospiraceae bacterium
AAAATCAAGGGGTTACGTCATTTTACATTTCTTTAAGTGTTAAAGACGGGATTATCTTCAATTTGTACCCTCCGTGTCAATCCTGTTTTTGTCAATACTTATCCGCAGGCAGACATTTACGCGCCTTATCCGCAGCTTTTCTGCCTTTTTCTTTCAAATGCTTCCATTTTTACTGCCGTGCACCGGCCTCTTAGAGCCTGTTTAAAATCTGCTTTTCGCCAGATGTGCGCCACAGTTTATGAGAGGTTTGCCCCGAATGAGGGAGACGTAGTGGGGAATCGCCCCCTGAATGAGGGGCAAAAATCTCGCAAAACCTCTTTCACTGCTTCCTTCCCGTCAATCCTCTACGATCACACAGTCATGCCTTTTCTTTCCTCTGTCATAGCCGATTCCCACCAAAAGCGCTTCCTCCGCATACCCTTCCAGCTTCTGCCGATACTTCTTCTCCCTGATCTGCCGCAAAGCATTCCCGCAAGTATCATCCGCTTTCAATTCCAATATAATTCCCGGCTTTCCTTTTTTCTTCGGAAGAAAGACATAATCACAATACCCCTTCCCGGCCTTAGCCTCACGCTCTATATGATAATCCTTCCGCGCATACAGATAACACAAAGTAATCACACAGGACAAAGAATTCTCATCATTATACTGCAGAAAAGGAATTTCCCTGTCATGTACTTCCTCTAATATGGATGCCACTTTCTCCGCATTTTTATCCAACGTAGCCTCCGGCATTTCCCTGGATTTTTCTACAATCTGCCGTATCTCCCCCATACTCTCCCTTGACAGGACCTTCTGGAATTTCTCCATCAGTTCCCGGTTGGGAATCCGCAATCTCATTCATCGGCCCGGTCTCCGTCCAGAAATTCAGGCATACACCTCGCTCCAGCGCTTTCGATACTGACCTGGGATTGAACAGCCTTCTTCCATCGCTCAGGCAATACCCGTTGTACCAGGCAGAAACAGGAAAGAATCACCGGTAGCCAAGAGCATACTGCCTACCGAATCATAACTCCCCTCTTTTACTGCAGGATACGCTTTTTGTAAATCTTCCCGCAGCCCCCTTATAATACTGTCCATATAATCTTTGTAGTTATCGCACATGTCCGGCATCCTGCTGAAGTCGATATAGATCACATTATGCCTGTTCCGGTGTTTCTCATAACATTCCGCCCTGCTGATCTTCAGATCTCTGAACAACTCCGTGCAGTCCAGCCCCTCTGTATAATACGCCCCCAGCATATGCAGGTTCATGGACTTTCCAAACCTCCGCGGACGGGTAATGCAAATATAACGGCCTCTTTTCCTTATTCTTTTAGATACATCTTCAATCAGCATACTTTTATCAACATATATTTCGCTGTTTAAATCCATCTTGAAAAGCAGATACGTTGTATTCACATTCAAATAATTCATGAAGTTTCCCTTTCTCATCCCTCACTCTTCATCGATAATATCCACATCCTGTATCATCGCCAGTTTCCCGGCCTTCTGGTACAGCCACACCATAGAGCTCCCATCCCCATAATAAGCATCGCTCAGCGTCACCGACCGGTTCATATCCGCCGTATCATCGAAAATCCCCCAGCCCTCTTCCTTATACTGCCTTACTATCTCCTCATATTCATCCAGCAGCCCTCCCCGCATGGAACGCAAAGTATTTTCCAGCAGCGGATGCGGCCGCCACAACAGCGCCACATCCTCCCGATGCTCTTTAAAGATCGCAAACACATTTTTCATTTTCCGCAGCATCTTGTCCTCATGGGCCAGGAAGGAATTAATGCTTGTATTATACAGGATAATCTTCTTCCAGCTTCCGTCCGGCTTACGTATTACCTTCATCCAGTCCTCCGGAATCTCCAAATCTTCCTTTGTAGTATTCTGCACCTTATCAAATTTCGGAGAGCCCAGCCCCTCAAATTTCTCTTCCAACTGCTCCCGGTCTACTTTTGCCCCCTGTTCTTCGGCTGCCTTAATATACTCATCAATATATATCTTCTTCATACCCTCCGACTGCACAATCACCTTATGCGCATACACTGTCCCGGGCAGAAAGCAAAAATGCTTCATATTCTCAATCGCCGCTTTATTGTCCTCTTCGATCTCATCCAGCACGAAATACGGCACATACACCAGCTTATCCGTATAGTTGCGCAGCTTCTTCGAATAGAACCTCGGTTCGACGCTGGTCACAAGGTTCCAGTCGTCATAGGGATTGTGTATAAATATAATATCCGGCTTCCTGTCCTCCAATCGATATGTCCGCCAGTCCGTCACCTCTATATTTTTCGGATATTCCCCCTGCTCATCGTGCAGCTCGCCAAAGGAGCCGTCCGCATTCTTGTCATAGTAAGGGATCGGCACGCAATAGGCGTCGCAGGCGGGATCCTCCCTCGCCGCCAGATAGATACTCTCCAGGGAATCCCACATGGAAGCCTTATACGGCAGGAACACCACTTCCATCCGGTCGGGAATCTCCTTCTCCATATGTGCCTTCGCCTCCGCAAGCTGCCTGTCAGCCAGGCTGCGGTTTTCCCTGCATGCATCCTCATTATCCAACCCTTCCGCTATATGGTACAAGGTCTCGCAGTACGCTTCCAAAGCCTGTACGCTTTTCGTCCCTTCCCCATATACCGCCTCTATCTGGTTTCCTATCGCTATCGCACCGTCCTGGCAGTCCGCCAGCAGTTCCGCCATCTCACCCTTCTGCCCCTTCGCCTGCAGCTCCCCCAGCACCTGATGCGCCTCCTGCAAAGAATCCCATATAGAAAATAACTGCCTTCTGAATAATCTACTCATATATGCCCATCCTCACTCTGTTTATTGTATTGCCGCTTCGCAGTATCACCGCATCCCCTATTTAATCCAGTCCTCCCTCTCCATGTTCAGCAAAGCCTTAAACACTTCCAGGTCGTCAATTGTCGTTATCTTTACATTTTTCTCCGTCCCCTTTGAAAAATATACCGTCTCGCCCAAACGCAGCATCAATGTATTGATATATACCTCTCCTGTGATCCCCCGCCTGTCCGCTTCCTCATATGCCCAAAACGCTTTCCCGTATTTATATGCCTGCGGTGTCTGCACCCTCATAATCTCCTGCCTGGAAATACCCTCGCACCCGAAAACACCGTTGTCCGTCCGCACGATCGTCTCCTGGCAGCGGACCGCACTTAAACCGCTGCCCTTCCTCAGGCACTTCCTGATGGCATCGGAAATCACCTCTTCCGTTATAAAAGGCCGGATGGCATCATGCACCAGGATCACATCCTCATCCGCACAAACCTCCCTCAAAGCCTCTATCCCTTTCTGGGTCGATTTCTGCCCGTCGCCGCCGCCGTCCACGATCCACTTAAGCTTGGTAATCCGGTACTGCCTGGCATAAGCCCGGAGCACCTCATGCCAGCCGTCCAGACAGACCACCGCTATCCCGTCTATATCCCCATGCCGCTGAAAATTTTCCAGCGTGTATATAATAAGCGGTTTCTCATACACATTCATAAACTGCTTCGGAATATCCTGTTCGGTCCTGCTCCCATACCCTCCCGCCAATATCAGTGCTACATTCATACATTCTCCTCCGGATGCTTCATACGGTACAGCGCGCGGAACATCTCCACATCCTCCGTCACATTAATCTTCAGGTTCAGATCCGACCCTTCCGAAAAATACACCTTTTCCCCCAGCCTGGTCAGCATGGAACTGTTATCCCATGCCCCCAGGCACTTTTCCTCTATCGCCCTGTTATGCATATCCCACAGCAATTTAAAATCAAATGCCTGCGGCGTCTGCACCTTCATAATCTCCTGCCGGTTGATACTCTTATACCCTTCCTTACCGTCCCAGGAATGCATAATGTTATCCATAATATAAGTCGCCGCCACACCCATCCCCTTCTTCTGGCACATACGTATACTGTCGGAAATAATCCGCTCCGACACCAACGGCCGGATGGCATCGTGCACAATAACAATATCACCCTTCCCCATCCTGTCCTTCATCAGCCTCAGGCCGCGGTAAGTAGATTCCTGCGCATCCTTCCCCCCCGTGATAATCTCGCGGAGCTTGCTGATATTGAACTGCCTGCCGTACACGCGCACCATCTCCTGCCATCCGTCCAGGCACGTCACAAATATTTCGTCAATATCCGGATGTTTCTGAAAAATTTCCAGCGTATATACAATAATCGGACGGTTATTCACATTTACGAACTGCTTCGGGATATCCATCTTAAAGCGCTTATCCACACCGCCAGCCAAAATTAATGCAGTATTCATATCCTGTCATTTTCTCCTATACCTTACAAATTTTCCCCCTGCGTCCCTTCCCGTTCATTCTGCAGTTTCATCCGCTCTAATTCCGCGTCCAGTTCATCCAGCTTCGAAGTCACTTCCTTTGCGTCGTCTTTCAGCTTCTTCAGCAGTTCCTTCTGCTTTTTATAAAAAGGATAATTATGGGTATCCCAGTTTTTCACCGGCGTCATATAATTAGGCCCATAGGTCCTCGTCAGTACCTGATGGTAATCAATCGGAACCGGGATTGTAATGTTCTCAAAAGGAAGCCGTATACTCTCCCGGAACCAGTTCTTATCCTTTAAAGCGCCCGCATATTCCCTGTATTTTGATGCATCCGCAAGAAAAGATATATTTGCCACCGTTCCGCACTCTTCCGGCGCATAGAGCGTATACAGCCGGTCCATCAGCCTTGCGAGCTGATTCGGAATATTTTTCTGCATATCAAATTTTGTCCTGCAGTCACTCTCTATGCCTGACAATAAATCCTTCAGCTCCTGCTGCCTTTCCGGATACATCACAAAAACCGTCTTTGCATACGATATATCATAAAGCAGGGACATAATGGTGTCAATTTCCGCATTCGGCTCACAGTTCCCCGGCAGATAATCCAACGGGAAAATATCTACCCCTACTAAATACGGGCATCCGTGGAACCTCTCTAAATGTTCCTTGCTTGTATTAAAAGCGTTTCCGTTCAGCACACGGCCAAAAGGCTGTTCCCAATCGCCGGAAGCCGTCGGGCTCGTATACACCCACCCCTTTGGAAGCTCCTTTGCCGCCACACTGGCAAATTTATTATAATCCTCCCGCTTCATCGCTATGTCCATATCATCGTCCCACGGAATAAAGCCATTGTGGCGGACTGCCCCCAGCAAAGTACCGGAATCGGCGAAATATGTGATCCCGTATTTCTCACAAATCCGGTCTATCTCTACAACAATCTCCATCTCCGCAGCCCACGCGCATTTCATCTCGGACGCAACAAAAAAACCATCCCTGACTTCCCCCTCAAAAAACTCCCGCTTAAATTCTATCATTCTGCCTTAGCCTCCATTTACTTCCACTCTCTGCACCCATCATTTATTTCTGCTGTGTACTTGCATTATCCGTTTTTTGATCAGCCGTATTTCCCGCCCACGGCTTCCGCTATTCATTTCTCTCCAAATCCAGTTCCAAATCAATGTCCCCGTTTCTTATATATGCATTATCTTCCGCGAACAGATCGCATAAAGCATAGCGGAATTGGTTTTTCCATGCCGCATAACTGAACCCGCAGTCAATCAGCGCCTTGCATTCATGCATTTCCCGCCACCAGTCCTCCATGACACACCGAAGCTTTTCATCCCTGTGATCCCGGAACATCATCTGCGTATTAATCATGCCATAATGTTCCGGAAAGCCTTCCTTCCGGTACTGCATCGCTTTCCGGCGCAGCCGGATATTCTCATCGTCCTCTGTCATAGATGTCACCAGGACTTCATACAAATCATCCTGGTCATAAGCAGGAAAACCCAGGAAGGAAGCGCCATGTCCATATATCCGATAAAACCGCTCCAACTCCCCTACAATCTGTACCTGCGGATCCACCCATATACTGTAATCATATTCCCCCAGTACTTCATAGGGTTTTACCTTATATTTGTAATAAGCATCTGCGGGATGCCCCAATTCCTCTTCTTTGAGCATACGGAACTCCCACACCCCCGCCTTTTTGCCCGCAAACTCTTTCCTGTCCGTAAAACAAATATAATCCCATAAAACATTCTGATATTCCGGCAGCGGCAGTTGCTTTTCGTTTCTCACCGCACAGGTATACACCACGCCTCTTCCACTGTCTGTCCTGCCATTGCTCCCCCCCTGTACTCCCTGCCGGCGGTACAATTCCCTGGCCTGCATGGCAGCGCCAAAATTTCCGGTCTTTATTACCATCCTCCGCAGTGTCTCTTCACGGTATAACTGCTCTTCCCTGCCCATAGCCGTATAAAAAGTCTGATACTGGCATTCCAATATTTTTAATAATTGTATGCACAGCCCCGTGTCCTTCTGTTCTATGCAGCGCTGCAACCCCTGCCGATACTCCTCTGTCAGCTTCGAAAACGCCTCCTGCGGCCTGCTCCCCAAACCATTCCACATAGCTGCGCCCAGTGCCGTATCAATCAGGTTCCCGATATCCTCCAGCGGAAATTCCTTCAGTTCCAAATTCCCCTGTCCTAACGCTGCCTGCAGCTTACGGAGCAAATCAACCACCCTTTGTTCATACCTGAGCATGACTGTCCCCTCCAAATACTATTTTCATCATTTCATCCAGCCTGTTCCGATAAGTATGAAAGCGTTTCACCTTCTCGTAACCATTATGGGCTATCTCCTTCCGTTCTTTCTCATGCGAAAGGTAATACTCCGCCTTTTCCATCAATTCCTCATTGCTGCTATAATAATCATAATCCTCGCCTGCCGTAAAATGCTCCTCAAACTCACTCTGATAATTTGTCAGCAGAAACCCCCCGCTCCCCATAATTTCAAAGGCCCGTAACGGAATCCCCGTTATAATGCTTCGCAGCGAAATATTCAGATTAATCCTGGAACACCGGTAAATATAAACCGATTCCTTATAATAACCCGCCTTTCCCCGGTTCTCAACTTTAGGAAGAAAAGGCGTTTTTCCATGTGTATATAATACTGTCCGGTACTTTTCCGACAGCATCCCCAATATTTCCTCCCTCTGCTGCGCCGCTATATGTCTCGCCAGATGATAATTGGCATATACCCATGAACCTTTTTCGAAACCGTCCTCATTTGGCACCCACGGCCTGGCCTTCAATATCCGCTCCATAATCTCCGGTGTCAGCATTTCCTCCAACAATGTCATGCCGTAAATATCCTTCTGTGCCTCCATAACTCCTTCCAGATATCCCCTCGTATAGGCATCTACCCCCTGCAGACGCCGGAATAACTGGTTTTTCCGCTCCCGGTATGTAGAACCGATAAAGGAAACCGGCGCATCATAAATCTCCTTTATAGACTCGTCCATTCCATAGCTGTCATACAGCTCTACATCCGCAGCCAACGGAAGATGGTATACTGTTTCCACACCGCACTTACGCAAACCGTACCATGCTCCTCTGTCAAATATGAAAACATAATTATCCGGAAACCGGATCGTATTGGAATACAGCGCCACCAAAGGACTGTCGTATACCCAGGATACATATTTTATCCCGCAGGAATTACAGGCAAGGGAAATTACAGGATAAAAATTATAAGAAAAAACCATATCGTACTTTTCCGCGGCAATCTTTCGTATAAGCTTCTCCGCCAACCCAAGATTCAGATTCTTAGCGCTTCGCCTGTCCAACCGGAAAGTCTCCAAAACATCGCCTCTCTCCCGGAAAGCACGCATCATCCCATTATTCCCATAACTCTCCCATAATATATACAGAACCTTCATCCTGTCCTCCCATCCCTTCCACCGGCCCTGACGAATGCCTCATACATTCCCGCATTCATTCCCTGGTCCGAATCATAACCTGTCCAGGATCGTCCGGATTCTATGCCGATAAGTATGCGCCTCCTTCACCTTCCGGAAACCGTTCTCCGCAATCTCTATGCGTTCCGCATCATGATTTAAATAATAATCCACTTTATAGAGCAAATCTTCCTCATCCATATAATATACATAGTCTGTCCCGTCCCGGAACAGATACTCAAAATCCGCCTGGTAATTGGTCAGGAGAAAACCGCCGCAGCCCATGATATCCATTGCCCGGAGCGGAATCCCGTCATGAATGCTTCTGAGCGTCATATTCAGATTAATCTTCGTATTTTTAAAAACCAGCGGCATCTGCGTGATATAATCTACCGGCCCTCTGTTCTTTACCGCTGGAAGCCCCGGCGTCGCCTCCGGTGTATATAGGTTCACCTCATACCTTTTTGACAATAGATCCAGCAGCTCCATCCGCTGCTCACCGGTCAGTCTCCTGGCAAGAAAATAATTGGCATAGATCCATGCCTCCGATTCCCACTCGTCCTCTCCCCGCCATACAGGACAAACCCGCCGCAGTTCCTCTAAAACCGGTTCCTTCAGCAGCCCTTCCAGAAGGAAACTCCCGTATACATTCTTCTGCATGCCGATGATTGCATCCATATAACCCGCCGCATAAGGGCTTACCCCTTCCAACAGCCGGCAAAAATCCTGTCTTTGCTCCTGATAGGTGGAACCTACAAAAGATATCTCCGACCGATATCCCTTCCCCTGTTCCGCCTTCATCCGTTCATAAATATCTGCAGGAGCCGCCATTGGCAGATAGGATACGCATTTGATGCCATTCGCCAGAAATTCATTACATAAAGAACGGTCAAAAAGATATACCTGGTTCGTATCATACCGGATATGCTTTGAATAAAGCAGCAGATAAGGCGTATCATATACCCATGACACATACCGCATCCCGCAAAGATGACATGCCTGCGCCGCCACCGGAAAAAAATTGAGGGAAAACACAAAAGAAATGTCCCCGCTGCGCAGTCTCCCTGACAATTCCATGCACAATCCATGGTTCTCACGCATTTCCTGTTTCCCGAAAGGCCAGGGGAACTTTTCCGTTTCGCACCCGTTGTGCCCAAATGCTTCTGCTATATATTCCTGACCGAAACTGTCCCACTCCAGTAATAAAATTTTCATAGTTACTGCCATCCTTATATAACTGCACACCAGATAAATTTACAGTATACCCGACTGCAAACCGCCAGCCAGGTACTTTCCGGGCTGTGTTACTGTAAATTCCGGCGATCTGCAGTATAATAAGCTCATATTATTTATCTTCAAATACATGTACGACATAAACGATAATACTTTACAATTTTACATTCTATACCGCAAATTTACAAATTTATAAAGTAAAGAAAAAAGGATTGACATAATGTCAATCCTTTTGGTAGTTCCTAAGCTAATTAACCTAACAAGGACAGAACACCCTGATTAGCCTGATTGCCCTGTGCAAGCATAGCCTGACCAGCCTGTGCAAGAATCTGGTTGTTAGCGTACTCAACCATTTCTTTCGCGATATCCGTATCACGAACACGGGATTCTGCAGCCGTCGTATTCTCAACAACGTTATCCAGGTTGCTAATTGTGTGCTCTAAACGGTTCTGAACAGCACCAAGTGCGGAACGCTGAGAAGCAACTTTTTCAAGAGCTGTCTTAATGGTGTTAATGTAAGAACCAATCGTTGAATTTGCAGAAGCGGTCTTAACATTACTCCATGTAATAGTACCAGTCAACTTAGCAGTTCCTGTTACGGAAGCACAGAGAGCGCTTGCTGTCATCTTGCTGATATTGATCTTCATTGTCTCGCCCTGTTCAGCGCCGATCTGAAGTGTCATAGATGATTTTTCAAAGCTGCCCATCATCAAGATCTGATCGTTAAATCTGGTTGTAGATGCGATTCTGTCAATTTCAGATGTCAACTGGTTAATTTCATCAGCAATGTACTGCCTCTGAGTAGATGTGTAAGTACCGTTCGCTGCTTTAACAGTCAGCTCATTCATTCTCTGCAGCATGTCAGTTACTTCATTCAAAGCACCTTCAGCTGTCTGCACCATGGAAATACCATCCTGTGCATTAGAGGAAGCCTGTGTAAGACCTCTGATCTGACGTCTCATTTTCTCGGAAATAGAAAGACCAGCCGCATCATCTGCTGCACGGTTAATTCTGTAACCGGAAGATAATTTCTCAGTCTGCTTAGCCTGCGCACTTGTTGTAATACCTAACATCCTGTTAGCATTCATAGCTGTCATGTTGTGTTTTACTACCATAACCTATTCCTCCTTGAATATATAGTGGCTTCCCTGCCACTATTGATTTGATAGCCTGCTCCCGGACCGTACGCTTCCGGGGACACTGCCATATTTTCTAAGTAACATATTGTTTACTTGTATATTATATCGGAAGGATTCCCGAATACTTTATACCTGATTTAAAATTTTTTTTAATTTTTTTGATCCATAAACTGAGGGGAAACTACATGGGAATTGCTCATATTCCGGTAGTAGTTTATTGCTGCTTTTGAGTTCGCCCTTCCCTGCTGTATCTCTTTCCTTCTGCCCGAAAAGAATTTCTCCGCCAGAGTCTTGTTTCTCGCCTCCTGCGTCTGTATGGATACACTTTGATCCGTCAGCTCCCGGATGAGCTGCTGAAGTACGGCAATCTGCGCCCGGTACTGTTCCTTCCCGGCCATAAGCTGTTCCCTGATATTCTCGTACAGAGTCTCAAAACCCTCATCCAGCCGATTCAGTTCATCGATCAGCTCCCCCTTTTCCTCGAGGCTCGCATCAAATTCTTCTTCCGGCAGCGTTTCTGCTTTCAATATTTCCTCCTGCCGTATACAAAGTCTCTCTATCCTGTCCAGGACATTCTTCTTTTTATGCAGGCTTTCTTCCAAAACCTGGAGATAATTACAGATCATACGCCACCTTTTCCTTTATTCAGACGCATCACTTCCAGCCATGTTTTACGCAAAGAACGCAGATGGGTACAGATTTCCTCCAATATCTCCTTGTCCTTCGTCACATTGGCATCTACCAAACGCTTTTCCAGATATACATATATGTCTTCAAAATGCTTCGCCACCGGATATTTCATATCCAACGTTTCCCTCAGGTAATGAATAATATTTTCCGTCTTTACGATATTGGCATGGGCTTTCTGAATATCCCTGTGCTCTATTCCGAGAGCTGCCATATTGCAGAACTTAATAGCCCCTTCATACAACAGCAAAGTCAGCTCGCCCGGCGACGCATTCATGATTTTCTCTGTATTATATTTGTTAAACTGTGCATATGCATTTGGTAATGCCATTTCCTATCATCCTCCTAATAAACTAGACAGCGCATTCTGGTTGGACTGCATCTTGGCCATTGCAGTTTCCATAGCTGCGAACTTCTTATACCAATTATCCTCCATTGCTGTCAGCTTAGTCTCCAGCTTGGTGATTTTTGATGTATAATTATTATACTCCTCTTCCATCTTTTTGTCATCATAGAATTTACCGAAACTCCTGATGCCATCTATTCCTCTTGACTGGCTATCCAGCTCTTTATACATATTCATAGCCAGTTGGGAGAAGAAGTCTATTACTTTGTCCGGATCCGACTCTACCATCGCTTTCAGCTTGTTGTCCTTTGTGCTGACCGACGGGAAGTCCTCATCGCCCTGAATATGGAAAACACTCTTCTCGTTTTCTTCCGCTTCCCAATATCCCAGTGTTTCTATTCCGAAACTGGACAGATACATTTTCTCGCCGTTCACGGTAGCGCCCTGCAGCATAATCGTCTTCATCGCCGTGGACAGGGTGGAGAGGTTAGAGTCCCTGCGGAGAATGGAATCTTTAATTTTCGCTTCCCACTTCTCTATCTCAGAATCTGACATTTCCGCTTTCTCGTCCTCGGTCAGAGGATCATATCCCTTTGCGGATTCCGCATTGTACAGCTTATCCATTTCCCTGATCAAAGAATTATATTCCTTCAGGAAATTCTTAGCCATATCGTAAATGCCGTCCGTGTCCCTCTTTGTCGTCAGAGTTACCGCTTCGGTACTTTTTGCCTTGGCCGTAATTGTCAGGCCGTTGATATTGAATGTGTTGTTCGTTGACGTATACTTCACGCCATTCAGGACGATCTCCGCATCTTTTCCCGCTACTTTATGAGCTGATGCAGCCTCTATTTCATCTTCTGTCATCCCCAGGGCAGTCAGCTTATCTTTATCCAAAAGGCCAAGCTTCGCAAGTGCGGTTTCACCCCCAGTAGTTTCCGAAGAAAACGAAAAATCACTGGAAGATCCATTCTGCTGTGCGGCAATATGGAACCTACCGTTTTCTGCATCAAACCTTACACCCAGCCCTGCCGACTCTATCTTTTCTGTAATATCGCCTATCGTAGTATCGCCTGTTATCGCAATCTCCGTTTCCTTGCTGCCGACCTTCAGTTTAATCACACTGTCCCCCCCGGTATACCCAAGGTCTGACAGTTTCGTGGAATAATCCGCCTTCCCGCCGGATGTCGTACTGACTTTCCCGCCGGTCATGTATGCGGTCGTCGCCAACTCGTTGACTTTCAACTCCTGTGCGGCATTCATCGCGGAATCCGATGTAGTAACGCTTACAACAGACGAATTGGATACATCCGTTACTTTCTTGCTCCAGTCGCCTGAAAAACGTATAGCATTCAGTGAATTGAACAGCTTGCCGACCTTCGTGTTCAGTTCTTTCCATGCTTCCTGTTTCCACTGATGAGATGTCTGTTTCTTTTTCACAGTCTCTACTTTTGATTTCTGTGCTTTCACTAATTCCGAGATAATGGACTCTGTATCCAGCCCGGAATTCATACCTGTAATCCTGATTGGCATATTTCTACCTCCTATCCAGCTTATAGCTTCTCATCCACAAGGATCCCTGCCAATTCCCATACCTTAGCGATCATGTCAAGGGTCTTCTCCGGAGGGAATTCCTTGATTACCTCTTTCGACTCCTTATCCACAATCTTAATCGTTACCCTGTTGGTCTCGTCATGGACTCCGAAGACAGCTTCTGAATGCGGCATATTCTTATTTAACTGTTCCACCGCTTTTTTTATTTTCTCGTTTTGAGCCTGCTGCTGCTGATCCTGTGCGCCGGAGCCGGCATTCTTCTCGCCGTCGTTCTGCGCTTTTGCCACGGACACAGTAACCGGATCCACATACGCCGTCTGTTCAGGTGTGGAAACCTCCATGTTTTCCACAGCCGGTTTCACCTCTACCGGTTTCTGCATTGTCTGTGACTGAATTGTCATAATGCTTCCCAATGGTTCCATTGCCATCTCAAATCACCTCCGTGTGATATTTAATAATGTGTTTTTGCATGATATATAAAGAAATCTATCATATACGCCTAATAAATATATCGGATAAATTTCCTAAAAATTTACCCTGTTTTACGTAAATCATGTTTCCACACATAGTAACTTTACTTTAAATATAATACATAATGCACAATCCTGCAATGCTTAACGGCAAAGTTTCGCAGAAATCAATGTTACACGGCCATTTCCCGCAGGCCGGCGCCGGCTCCGCGTCCGGAAAGGCTCTGCCTGCCTTTTTGCAGCTTATTCGGACGGGGTTTTTCCGGACGAAAAACATAGGTTTGGGCTGGGTCCGGGCTGGAGCGTGAACTGTGATATATTTATCCGATTGTATTTTTCAGCATCAGACCTTATAATAAGATGCAAACAGATTAAAAGGAGCAATCAGATAAATTATGGAAGAAATCATCTGCTACACGGAAAAAATCCCGTCCGGCCAATGGCAGTATCTCAGTTTTTGGGACATCCTCCTGGATGATACCTGGGCTGCCGGCAGCTTTTCCTGTCCGGACAATATATATCCTATGACAGGTTCCCTGAACCGGCAGTTGCATGCGAAGCAAAACTATGAGTTCCTGCTGCGTGCCGCCCTCCATGCCCCGGTCAGGGCCGTCGGCATAGCCCCATCCGCCGAGTTCAACGCAGACCCGCCTGCCGCGGAATCGGGGCGCCTGCCGGATACAGGCCTCCCTGAACGGAAGCCTTCGGAAGAGGACTCCTGGGAGGGATTCCGGACAGACTGCTATATCATCGGCAAATACCAGCAGATGCTGCTGGAAGAAGATTATTTTAATCCGGCCGCTGCCTCACTCCTGGAGCTGGCCGGTTCCATGCCATGGAAAGAACAGGGGATCGCTTTTCTGGAAAAAATGATTTCCCATTCCCCGGAATTCTATGCCATAGACAGCAATACCTGTCCTATCCTTATTTATAAGGAAACAGATATGTGCTGCAACCTGCTGAACCGGTTCGCAGACCAGTTGAGAGACTGCTTCCTCTCCCGCGGCCAGCGTGTGGAAATATTCGATGCTTCCGTGGAAGGCGCCCAGGCCCTGACCCGGTATATCGGCAGGCATTTCAAAGCTGTTTTGGGCATCCAGTCCTATCTTTTCTCCATCAGGATGCAGGACGGCGTCACCAACCTCCATGATCTGATCCATGGTCCCAAATTTAATCTGATTATGGATCATCCCGCATGGCTTAAAGATCACATAACCAATGCGCCGAAAGATTACTGTCTGCTCATTCATGACAGAAATTATATCCGCTTCGCGAAGCGATACTATCCAAATGTCAGGAACTGTCTCCGTTTCCCCCTGGGCGGTTTCCTTCCTGCCGCTTCCTGCACGGAGAAACAATATGACATTACTTTCATTGCCACTTACCGCGATTACAGGGAACGTCTGAAAGTTGTACGCAAATATGACCGGAAATACCGTTTCCTTGCCGCGCGTTATCTCAGCATCATGAAAAACAGGCCCGACCTTCCGGCGGACGATGCCCTGCGGATGGCTTTGGAACATTATCACCTGAAAACAGACGATCCCGGATTTCTCAACCTGTTTTATGATATGCGGCAGGTATGTTTTGCTGTCTTTCTGTACTTCCGCGAAAAGATTATATATACCTTACTGACCGCCGGGATTACTGTGCATGTATTTGATGAAAGCTGGCAGGCCAGCCCTTTCGCCGGACATCCCTGCCTCATCCTCCATCCGTCCGTGGAAGCTTCCGAAAGCCTGCAGATCATGCAGCAGTCCCGTATCTCCCTCAATGTGATGTCCTGGCATAAAGACGGGCTGACGGAACGCGTACTGAATGCCATGGTCTGCGGTTCCGCAGTCCTGACTGACCAGAGCACAGCCCTGAAAGAAGAATTTGAGGACAATACCGATATCCTGATGTTTTCACTGAACGAAATAAACCGTCTTCCTGCCCGGGTAAAATCCCTTCTGTCGCCGGAAAAAGAAGGGTTCCTGCAGTCTGTTGCCGAGAGGGGCAGAAAAAAGGCGATGCAAAAACACCTCTGGCAGCACCGTGCGGATATGCTTCTGGCTCTATGGGATACCCCTGGCAGCGAATAGAATCGAGGAGGGGCAAAGTTCTCGCAAAATGGTGAAACGGTTACACCGTGTACAGATGGTGAAAATGAGATTTTAAACAGGCTCTTATTCGTTGCGCCCCCATGCGCCGTTTTTTCGGCATACTTCCCTCTTTATGGGGGCGGCGAACTGAAACAGGCGGCAATTTCATGCCGCCTGCTCATAACTTCCATCCTGTACCCGCCTGTAATTTTCTCTGATAATTAACCCAACAGTTTCTTCAGTTTATCCATCCCGTCCGTTTCTACCGCTTCCTTATTCGCATTCTGTATCTGCATATAAACCTCTTTACGGTATATCGGAACATCCTTGGGTGCGGAAATCCCTATTTTTACCTGCTCGCCTTTAATCTCAAGTATCGTAATCTCTACATTGTTATTAATAATCAGTGCTTCATTCTTCCTTCTGGATAGGGCTAACATTTATTCACCCACTTTCTTCGCCTGCAGAATATCATAGATAGGGTACTTTACTTTATATCCCTCCCCCTCTATAATAGCCTGGCATGCTATCCTGTTTCTGCTGTTGATTATAATGGGCCCCTTCAGATTAACTGTCATTTTGGTAAGATCCTGCGGTACTGTTAATGTAACAAGCACCAACACTTCCTCCATATTTAATGTCCCGAGCGGCTTAAGCAATTCTTCATCCACCTCCGGATTATAATCCTCTTTTACAATCAGCGGATCAATCACCGGCATGGCAAATCCCGGTTCCTGCACGGACTGCAGCCAGTGGATAGTCGCAATGCCGTTTTCTTCATCATGAAGCATGGCAAACTCAGTCAAATCCGGAAAACCTATGATCCCCCCCGGAAAGTGGATAATCTTCTCTTCATCAACTTTGATTTCCCCAAATACCTTTGTTGTAATCGTCATGATTTTCTCCTTACTATATAATCCTATAAACACAATCCCCGTTCCGGATAAGACCGTGCCTCTTGTTTTGCTTTTCTGCAAAAACACATCTAAAAGCGCCTAAATATAATTCATCAGCGTATTCTTCATAATCTTACTGGTCGCCATAAGTGCGGAGTTGTAAGAATTATCCATACTGGTAAGCTGTACCATTACTTCCGTGACATCAATATCCTCATTTTCAGACTGCAGCGTCTTGAACGTCGTTTTCTGCGTTGTCAGACGGTTCTGGATAAGGCTCAGACGGTCTGCCCTCGTACCATTATCCGTAACTGCCACATTGGCGTCCCCCTGGAAACCTTGCACCTGGGAAATCAAATGCTCAAATTTCTTCTGCATATTTTCGCGGATATAAGTGTATGCCTTATCCGCCGCCTCACATGCTTTCACAATATTATCATACCCGGCTTCCCCTTCACTTATCTCTTTCTTCATCAAATCCAGGTTCGTTTTCGCTGTATCAATCTCCTTAAGCTTCGCCAACGCCTGATCCAAATCGTCGATAACACGATCCATATGGGTTGAAAACACTTCATTTGCCACCGTATTGACACGGATCCTCTGGTTATAGCCTACATCATACTCGATATCCTGACGTTCCCCGTCAAAAGAAATATACTCTGCCGGTGTTGTGCCTGCAGGATTCTTAGTCCAGTTATAATTAATCTTTCCACCCGCAGGATCCGTTTTCGTACACTCAAAATAATGCTCCGGCCTCATATCCCCCTCTTTCCAGGAATCCTTATCATAAGTTATCCGGATCTGCGTATCTTCTGTAATACCCATGCCCTTAATCTTAGTATACAGTCCATTACCTATCAATAATTCACCAGTTTCTTTTACTAATATTGCTTTACCGGCATTCGCAGGATCCTGAATTGCCTCGTAGGGATTTGGGTTACTATCCGTCGAGGACATATATATAATATCCCCCGCCGGCACCAGATCTGTTAATCCACTGTTTGGATCTGGCGGCAACAATCCATTTTGAAGTTTTGACGGATCAGATACATACTGAACCGACATATTTGGCCCGGCAGCTTTCAAATCATCATACGACAGCATAATCCGGTAAATATCCGCATTTTGCACATCGTTCTCTTCCGGCTGGTTCGTCGGCGCCGGTAATTTCGGATCATAATTCTCCTTTGAGATCCCCTTCAAATCACCAATACTCGTGTAATTAAGGGTATCAATATCCGAAAGGCTCACCTTCTCGCAAATCCGGTACTCCTCCTGCGCGGCCTCCGTATAAGTAAGCGAAGAATTTGTCCGGAACCCCGTAAAAATATACCTGCCCGCATAATCCACATTACCGGTCCCGTAATACTCATCCCGCAAAGATTTCAACTGCGTGACGATAATTTCCAGGTTATCATAACCCAAATCCTTCTCCGCGCCCCTTCCGGCCAGCTCCGTCATCTTCCGCAGCACTTCCGTAGTCGTATCCAACGCATCCCCTGTCACCTTCAGCCAGCTCTCCGCATCCTTTGAATTTTTCTCATGATACTGGGTAATCTGCGCCACATCACTGCGCAGCCTGAGTGCCCGCACAGCAATCACCGGATCATCCGACGGACGCGTAAGCTTCTTATTCGTAGACATCATAGTACTCAGCTTATTCACCAGTTCTTTATTATTGTTAATATTATACAGAGAATTATTCTGCATAATCTTATTCGTCATTCTCATAGTCAAACATCTCCTTCCTATCACAGACCAGCACCGGATAACCAGCATACTGCCGCGCCGCGGCAGCACAAATCCGCCATGGACAATCTAAAAGAATGCTCTCTCTTCGGGCGTTCTTCTGCGTAAAACGGATTTGCAATGCTCCGCATGGCAATTTCTGGAAGCTCTTAAACAGCGTCCTTTAACGCCTCAGAACTTCTTACCACCCTAACCAGCATACTGCCGCCCTGCGGCAGCACAAATCCGCCATAGACAATCTGGAAGAATGCCCTCTTTCCGGGCATTCTTCCGCGCGAAATGGATTTGCAATGCTCCGCATGGCAAATCCTAGAAGTTCTTAGGCGGCGTCCTTTGACGCCTTAGAACTTCTTTTCGCGCTAAACGCCAGTCTGCAAAATCAGCCTGTCATATATTTCCGTCAGCGTCTGTATCATCTTGGAAGACAATGTATAAGCATTCTCATACCGAATCATATTCATCGCCTCTTCATCCTCATCCACACTGGAAATAGAAGCCCTTTGATTTTCGATCGTCACTGCTATCCCGTAATAAGTATCATAAAAATTCTTTGCATTTCCCGCATTTAACGCTACATCCGAAAGGAGCGTATCCAGGAACTCGGCCGCCGTAGAATTACGGAAACTGAATTTCGTCTTATCCACCAAAGCCGCTTTCAGTTCATCTACCTGCCCGCACTCCTCCACACCGATATCCGCGGTGGACTTGGTTCCCAGCAGATCGGCATCCGCCAGAAGCTTGCTGTTGATCTGGATATTGAAAGCAGTCATCTCATAATATTTGTTGGAATCCTCGAAATCATCCAGCCCGTACTGCGACGCGCTGTAGCCCTCATCCGCTACGGGCTTCTGCGCCGTAAAGAAAGTCAGCGCGTTCCCGACATAATTCCCTGCCGCATCTTTTTCCCGGCCGAACAGGTTCCCGTTCACATCGTACCCTTTACCAAATATCTCATTGACCTTCGCCGAGAAAGAACGTATAAACTCATTCATCTGCGCCAGATAATAAGGAATCCCCTGGTAATTGATATTCTTGCCGACTTCCGCTTCTTTACCCATCATGGCCGATGTCACCTTGGAATCACATTTTGCATCATTCATTAAGAAGGTATAAGTCTCCGTTGCCTCGTCATACGTCCAGGAAGTATAATAAAACTGCGTATTCCCGATCAGGATATCCCCGCCTTTGTTCGTAGGGCTGTTCGGAAGCGTACATTTATCCATGTTCTTCAGATGTTCTTTCGTCACCTTTACTTTCACTTCCGTACCGGATACTCCCTGGGCTACCCCGATCACATTTCCTGAGAATGCCTGATTGTTATTGCCGTCCCTCATTGCAATCAACCCGCGCAGGGAACCTTTCATGGAAGCATTGTTCAGATTAAAGTCATTCCCGTTATCCCAGTATACATTGTACAGGCCGTCCGCATCCATCTGGTTGATTTTCTCGTCGTCCTTCCTGGAATGGCATTCCAGGGTGTGGAAATCCGTATTATCCACAAGACACTGCCCGCCTGCAATATATACGATAAACCGTGTGCCCCCTGTCTCCCTCTCCGGATTGTTCGCATCGGTCAGCGGAAATTCCTCCGTTTCCACATCCACAATCTCCGAAAGTTCATCCAGGAACAGATCCCTCTTATCCCTCAGTTCATTCGCCCTGGCATTCGTGCCGGTCATCTCGATAACATTGATCTGCTTATTGAGCGTAGCCAGTTCCGTTGCAATGGAATTGATACGGTCAATCCTTATCTTAATCTCCGAATTGATGTCCTTCTGCAGTTCCCGCAGGTTTCCCGCCGTATTGTTAAAATATTCCGCCATTTTCTGGGCGGCGCCGATAAACTGCTGTTTTGCCTCCGTTGTGCTGCGGTTCGTCGACAAAGTCTCCAGCGTTGCGGAAAATGCATTGAAAATAGCGGCGAAACCGGAAACCCCGTCATCATCAAAATACTGCTGGAGGGTATCACAGTAATAATTTTTGATATCATACTCCATCAGAGTGGAATTATTGTCGCGGAATCTCATATCGTAAAAAGAATCCCTGACACGCTCAATCGCTACCGTATCCACGCCGGCCCCGGCACAGCCGTAAGTAGCGAACACACGCAGCGCGTTGGCCGCTTCCTGTGTCACCCTCTGCCTGCTGTAACCTTCCGTATATACATTGGAAATATTATTCCCGGTAGTATTTAATGCCGCATTGGCCGCACGTAACCCTGAAGCTGCTATTGATAAACCGAAAAATTGTGATGGCATCCCTCTTCACCTTACCTTCCCAATGTATTAATAATATGTTCTATCATCTCGTCAATTACGTTTATATACCGGCTGGACGCATTGTATGCATTCTGGAACTTGATCATAAATTCCATCTCTTCATCCGAGGACACACCCAGAACCTGCTCCCTTGCCGCCGATGTCTCATTGATCGTAGCTTCCTGCGCGTCCAGGAAATCCTTATTCATTTTCCCTGTATTGCTGATCTGGTTAACCAGTGCATTATAAAAACGGTTGATATTCGTCTTCGTCTGCAGGTTTGGGTTCAGCACATAAGTCTCCGCCTCAAATGCCTCCAGCATCTTGCGGATCGCCGCTTTGTCTTCCGAATTATCCTGCAGGCGGAAGGACAGGCTGCCCGGCTCCCTTTTTAATTCCTCGCTTACAATCATATTGTTGATGGAAAAGCCGATATCCGGATCTGTCGAAATCAGTTCAAACATCCGGTAAGGATTGCCATTGCTGTCCTTCAGGTAATCCGTATCCGGCTCGCTGAGCGCTGCCTCCCGCAGTACATCGTTGATAGATGTCACCACATAATGCACCAGCCGGTCAAACTCCGCCTGCACATTCATAAGCAGCGACTGGGAAATATCTTTGTTATAAGCGTTCTCATCTTCCAGATCCTGGTAAGTCGCGCGCTTTTCCCCTCTTGCCAGCAGGGTTGCCCTCATGGAACCGATATCCGTGTTCATAACTGTGGAAATCTTCTGCGTCGGGTCATAAAGCCTTGCCGCATCCAGATCCAATTCTTTCTCACCATATTGGTTCGTCTTATAATTCGCCAACTGCTTCCAATAAGGCGTATGGAAACCGGTTTCCTTATCCGTATAGATTTCCACCTTATTTACCAAATCCGAAGTAACAAAATCCACCCCTTCGAATTTCACGCTGACTACTCCGATAAAATCTTCCTCATAACTGATCTTGCCCAGTTTGGCAAGCTCATCAATAATCATATTCCTTCTGTCGCGCAGGTCGTTGGCATGTTCCACATCCCCTGTTTCCATACGCATAATCTGTTTATTGATGGCTACCAGTTCTTCCCCGTAATCGTTGATCTTCTCAACCATGCCTTCCACCTGTTTATTCAGGTTATCCTGCTGGTCACACAGCCCCTGGTAAACAAGCTTTGCCCTTGTAAGAAACTGGTCGCAGCGTGAAATAAACATATTCTGGTTGGTCAGTTCGCACGGTTCCCCGTACAAATCCTGCATAGTATTCCATAAATTCTCTAAGGCTGCCGAAAACTCCACACCCTGGAATTCCCCCAGCAGGTCTTCCATCTCTTCTATGACCTTTGTATTCGTCTCATAGAAAGCCCCCCGCCCGGTCTCCTTGCGGTAGGTCTTATCCAGGAATACATCCCTGACCTGCCTCGTCTGTTCATAATATACACCCAGGCCGTACTGCTGATACGAAACAGCAGAAGCGCTGGGTGAGATAGTTACATAGCCCCTCGTACCAAGCAGTATCTGTTGTCTCGTATACCCCTTGGTATCCGTGTTCGCCATATTATGCGCGGTTGTATTTAATGTATTCTGTGCAGTCTGCAGTCCGGACGCACCGATATATAAGCTTCCAAACAATGGCATATGATATCACCTCTCCTCCAGGATTATTGTTTTAAGATTTTCCCCTTATTGCTTTGCATCAAACTCGCTTCTTCCTACCCCGATGACGCTGCCCGTACTGTACGCGCCCTTATCATAATTGGCCGTCTGGGGGGCCGCCTTCATCGCCCGGAACATATTTATGTCAAATTCAATCAGCTCCAGCGCATTGACAATCAGATCCCTGTTCTGCTCATTCATCTGTTTTTCCCTGCGCACCGCATCTTTCAACCTGTCATAAACTTCGGCCAGCTTCTGCTGTTCCGCCGGC
This sequence comes from uncultured Lachnospiraceae bacterium, assembly GCA_947385425.1. Taxonomy (GTDB): domain Bacteria; phylum Bacillota; class Clostridia; order Lachnospirales; family Lachnospiraceae; genus Kineothrix. Next base: position 22,074 of record CANDKY010000054.1, read on the forward strand.
CTTGGTTCCAGCATCTGAATAATATTTTCCAGCTTCAAATCTTCAACATCCCTGTTTACCACGTTGGCGATATCACGAACCACTTCCTGTCTCTTACGGTCTAAATGATTGATCCTCCCCACAACGATTTGCTCTTCATCCGTGATTTTTGACAGCTCTTCCAAATTACCCGATATAATGATGGGTTTCTTTCGGGTTGACAGCCCAAGCAAGTTCTCATATTCCTCACACAAACCGCCTAATGTTGCAATCAGGTTTTCCATCAAACTTGCCACGGGCTTACCTCATTTCTTCCAGTTTCTGTAATAATTTATCAGCAAATTTCTCAACGCTCACCTCGTAAGTACCGGCCTGAATACTCTTTTTGAGAGGAGCCGTCACATCTTCCCTGACGTCCGCCACTGCAGACAACGCCTGCTTCGCGATCTGGTAATCCCTGCCAATGCTGGAGATCTCAAGCTGATCTGCCTCCGAAACATTTGCTTTCGCATTCCTCCGGCTTTTGTCCGTTTTAGGCGTGTTATATATCTGCTGAACCTGTGCATATGCATCTATACGCATCGTTCACTCCTCCTTCCGTGGAATATTACTGATGTCCTATTATTATTATCGGCCTTTTGGCAAATTACTTTAGAGTGTGTTTGAAAATTGCTCCTCACGCCACTGTTCCCCGTTATCACCAAGCCATACTACCTGGTTTCTTCCAAAACGTTTTGCATCGTAAAGCATATCATCCGCTATTTTCAGGTAATCTGCATAGTTGTCGTTGTTTCCCGGGATCACTGTCACACCGCCCATACTGATCGTAACCCATTCGGAAACATTAGCGGCATGGGGGATATGGAGGTTTTCAACCTCCTGCCTGATTTTTACCAGATACTCAAAGGTTGCCCGGGCTTCCCCGCCCACAATAACCGCGACAAACTCTTCACCTCCATAGCGGGCGGCAAAATCCGTTGCGCGCCGCAGATGGGACGTAAGGGTCTGCGCCACGGCCGTTATCACTTTATCCCCCGCAGGATGCCCGAACGTATCATTATATGCCTTAAAATGGTCGATATCAAACATACAGACCGAAAACGGAAGCTGCAGCCGCCCCGCTTCCTTCCATTTCGTAATGCTGTAAAGGTCATGGCGCCTCCTGTTTGCAATTCCCGTCAACTGGTCAGTCATGGATTGATATTCCACCTGCTTGCGGTACTGGTACAGCTTGATATGGGTATTGACCCTCGCCTTTACAATCAGGGGATGGAACGGTTTGGTGATATAATCCACCGCCCCTAACGTAAGCCCCCTCTGCTCGCTTTCTATATCGGCAAGGCTGGTAATCAATATCACCGGGACACTCCGGGTGATAATCTCTTCCTGCAGCTTCTTTAGCAATGTAAAACCGTCCATCTCCGGCATAACCACATCCAGAAGGATCAGCGAAAAATCACCGGAACCTGCATAAGCCAGCCCCTCGTCCGCTGTCTGTGCAACCGTGACCTCATAATCGCCGCTCAGAATCTTTTTTAACCCGGCAGCCTGAAAAAGACTGTCATCAACAATCAAAATTTTTTCCATATCCCTTCCTGTCCTTTTTTCCGCAAATATTTTTCTAAATTTTTCCGCCTGCGCAGATAGCCCTGTGCCCTCCCGGCTGCCCCTGTCTGCACAGGAAAAGCCGCGAATATGCTGACGGTATAGCAGACGAATCACAGCTGCCCCTGCCTGCACAGGAGAAGCCGGGCACGGACGCCAGCCGCACGGGTGGAAAGCTTTTATTTTACCGCCTCTGCCACTGCCTTAATTCTCGCATAATCAATCTCCGTAGGCAGCGTGCAGTCCGCCCCCAGGATAAAGCCTTTCTTTCCATATGTATGGACAATCCCCCTCACGGCCTCCTGCAATTCTTCCATTGTCCCGTCTACCAGCACGCCGCTCCTGTTGGCAAGCCCTCCCATGATACAGGTTCCCGGAAACAGCTCCCGTCCCTCCTCCAGGGTGAAACCGGTTTCATATACCCCCCAGTTTACCACCTCCGCCAAATCATTATAGGACTTATACCGCTTCATATTCAGGCCGTCCTTGCACATATGCAGGAAATTCACTCCGCCCGCCTCCCTGGAAGCCTGCAGAATCTGCCTGTCAAAAGGCTCTATACACTCTTTAAACTCTTCATCCGTAAAATAACGCTCCTCACCGCCCAGCGCCGCATAATAGATGCCTTCCAGGCCAAGTTTCTTATATTCCGCCGCCAACTGGCACATACCGTCAGCGATTCTCTTAAAAGCCTCCATAACCGGAGTTTTATTCTCCCTGATATGGGCGCAAAGCAATTCCCTTACATGCCCGTATCCATACCTGGCTTCTATGGGATGGATGGCCGACGCGCATATCCCGTGAAGCGTCCCGATGGCAAAGGCATCCGGATCCGCAGACTCCATAATCCGCTTCACCATATCTGTCTGCCGCTGCATAAAACTGTCCTTCATGGAATAGGAGGGAATTTTTTCCCAATCCTCAGGGCTCCTGATTTCCCCCACATCAGGAACCAGGTTTTCATTCATTATCTTAATAATATCCGTATCCGTTTCCCTGAAAAATTCCAAATGGGATTTTACGCCCGCTTCCCCCTCCGCACTGCCTTTTTCAAAATGAAGGCTGAAACCAACAGGGACACGGTCTGCCTCCTCCCCTCTGATCGCCGCCCAGACCCGTTCTTTTTTTGTCATGAGTAAATACCCTCCTCGCTTTTGCATCCTTTCTTTTTCACGTTTCATTTTTCATGTTTCACGTTTCATTTTTCATGTTTCATTTTTCATGTTTCACATTTCCATGTTTCACATTTCCATGTTTTTATAGTTACATAGTAACTATAGTAACATAATTCTTCATGTTTTCACAATAAATTATTGCAAGAAGTTTCCCCGTTTATTTTTATGCTTCTTCCCGCGCCGGCTGATTGCCTGTAAAGCCGCCAGCCTGTTTGGAAAATCCCCACAGCACCTGCTGCGGGGCGCTTCCGGAAAACCGCCTTAACCACTGTTCCATATACTCTGCATCCGCAATGCCGGAATAGAAAAGTCCAAATCGGATCCAAAGAAGAAATCCTGGACGCAATCAAGGACATCTTCGGCCCCATGTTTGAAGCGATGCTTCAGGGGGAGATGGACTCCCACCTGGGCTGCGGCCCCAATGACCATGGCCCTAAACACACACAGAACCGCCGCAACGGCTGCGGCAGCAAGACGCTCAAATCCACTTACGGCGACATCCCCGTCGATGTCCCCAGGGACAGGGAAGCCTCCTTTGAGCCCCAGTCTATCCCAAAACGAACAAGGGACGTGAGCGGAATCGAAGATAAGGTATTGTCCATGTACGCAAGAGGGATGAGCCAGCGGGACATTGCCCGGACGATTGAGGATATTTACGGATTTGAAATCTCCCATGAAACCGTTTCCGCCATTACGGACAGGGTGATCGAAACGGCTCAGGAATGGCAGAACCGGCCGCTCAAAAAGTTCTATACGTTTTTATTTTGGATTGTCTGTACGTGTCCGTCCGTAAGGAGATGGAAACAAAAAGCTGCGCTGTTTATGTCATCCTGGGATATGACGTGGACGGAGTCAAGGACATCCGGGGCCGTGGATGTATGGGTGCGCAACTGGCAGCATGTGGAGCAGCTTTTCAACTATGGGAGCGCAGTACGCAAAGTCCTGTATACCACTTATACCGATAAAAAACTATGCCGACATTTTGTTGGCTCCAGCCATCCGCTGCAATTCCCAGAAAAATGTCGGCATAGTTTTTGCATTTAAGGAAAATATCCTTCAACATTGTCTCGGTATATCTTTCGACAGATGCCGACTCCCTTGCAGTCTGTACACTGCCGCTTCCTATTGTCCGGAAAGGAGAGAGTGCAGATGATGAATGATTCTTTGTTTACTTTAGCAGATCAGTTTGTTGCATATAAAAGGCAGAATGGACGCATATACCAGACAGGCGCTTATTATCTGGAAAAGTATATCCAGTTTGCATCGAAAACTAACCCGGAGATCACGGTTCCGGACAGAAAAAGTGTTCAAGGTTTCCTTGAGAAATATGAAAATGCTCCTGGAAACCTTTATAATGCCGCTGCATTTCTGCGTGAATTCAGCCGGTATCTCATCGCACGCGGATATCCGGATGCATATCTGATCCCGGCAGGGAGAACCGGGCTTCCAACACCGGTCCCGCCTTATTTTTTTACAGAGGAAGAAATCTCCGCATTTTTCCGGGAATGTGACAACATCAGGGATGACCCGCATCATAAAGGCCGCCATCTGGTGCTTCCTGCTATGTTCCGTCTTCTGTACTGCTGCGGCCTCCGCTGTAAAGAAGCCCGTGTGCCTGCCAGAAAGGATGTGCATCTGGATAAAGGTTATTTTGATGTCCTTCAATCCAAAAGCCCCAAAAGCCGCAGGATTTATCTATCCGGAGAGCTTACGGAATATCTGGATGGTTATGACCGGCATATCAGCCGCCTGTTCCCAGACCGCAGGGTGTTTTTCCCAAACAGGGCTGACAACCCGTATGGTGCCGCCATGCTTGATATTGGATTTGTGTCAACCAAAATAACCATATTTCTCATCCCTCGCCTCAGCCAGTTCCTTATCATAGTCCAACTCTGGTGAAGCTGGAACCAGCATTTCTTCCAACTCTAGAAATGCTTTCATTTTAGGAGTTTCCGCCGCCTTAACGCTGGAAAATTCCATTTTCTGACAACGCCCATCCTTCAGCCTTTTTATATACTGAATGGCATACGGCATCTGCTCTACTAATTGTATTGCTTCATATTTTAACGCTGTCATTTTTCCACCTTTCTCCTGTTTCACAGCCACAATATATACGCTTTATCAATATCTTTTCATCACTATCTGGTTTCGTTATAAATGCTTTTCTGCTTAATTGTTATCTACAAATAGCATATTATTATTTCAATTCTTAAAACAGTTAACCGCTCTGCATAACCCTATATCTTTCTGCCCATTTTTCTCAAATTACAGCCGGACTCCTTGTGTAAGAAAATGCACATATCCTAATCAATCGGAAACTTCCCCTCATCTAAATCATTGATATAAGCTGTCGCCGTTGCTCTGGACAATCTGAGGGCATCCGCCAGAATTTCAATTTTCTTTTCCTTTTCAAAATCAAGAACATTGATAACTGCGAGTCCGCCAGTGATTTTTCCCGAAAGAAAGCTTCTCATCCTTTCCAGTTCAAGCATTTCACTCATTTTTTCCATATTTTCTTCTAAAGCGCCCATTTTATCTCCTCTTTAAAAATTACTTGCCGTCAGCTTATAAAAATATCATTATGCCCGGAATCACTTACAGCCGCGATATATATTTTGCCTTATCAGCATCCGGAATTTTCAAAGCATCCATAGCCCGTTCCGCAGGCCATTTCGTGGTTTCCATCAAGCTTTTAATCGTCTGCAATAATGTATTTTCGGCAGTTCTTTCGGCAACTTCCTTCCTCATATCTTCCATACTCTTACACATCTCCTGCACCCCTTCCGGATTCTCTTTCAAAAAATCCAAATATTTGGATTTTTTTATTATCCAAACTTTATGAAAATCCAAACCTTTGAACAGATTTGTTATATTTACAC
>CANDKY010000055.1 GCA_947385425.1 uncultured Lachnospiraceae bacterium
CGCCAAAAGCAAAAAACCTTTTGACAGTGTGTTTTCCTAATAGGAGTTAATCATATGAAAGATGAGATACTTCATAAAATATTTACTAATTTGAACAGCGGGGGGGAGCCGTTATCGCATCAGGAGCTAAGGAATGGCATTTATCCATGTGCATTTAACCGTGCTATGAAAGAGATAAATGAAAATAATATAAAGTGGAGGAAAATGCTGGGGGAAATAGACCATAAATGTGAGAATCTTGAAATGCTGTATCAATTGTCGGCATTAAAGGCATATGCTGCTTATGCGGACGGAGAATATAAAATCGAGGGATATAGAAATTCTAAAAAGGATTTAATTGATAGATTTGCAGAAAAATCTTTTTCTTTTAATGATAAAGAAGTAAAGGAGTATGTGGATAGCATAGAGGCATTTATCTCCTTATTAAATATTTCAAAAAGATGTTATGCCAAGACAGCATTATTGGAGGGGTTATATGTAGTTTTTGAAAAAAGTGGTATGAAAAGTGTAGTTACGGATGAACTTTGTACGGAAATATTAGGGAAAGCATCCTTTAAAGAGACGGTATCAGGTGGAACTGTATCAATGGAAAATATGAATAAAAGGTGGAAGTGTATTTATGGGGTGTTATCGAAATATAATTGATGAATTAACTGATATAATGCAGAATGGTGGGTTAACTTATAAGCATACCATTATTATTGGCAATAATTCGAGCGGAAAGTCGGAGCTTCTGAAATGTCTTATAATGAAATCAGGCTTTTCTAATTGGTATTTGATCGATTCTGTGAACAGATATTTTAGTGTTAGCCAAATATATAAAATGAATGGGGAAGCGGCAAGGATTCAATTTTCACCAAATATTGTGGAACATCGATTAGCAGAAGATAATTATAATCTGAAGGATACATTTTATTATATGGGAGTACCTACTTCTATAGAGAATTTCTATTTTGATTTTGAGACCGAATTGAAGAGGCTGTTCAATCAATTTCTTGGAGTGGATTTGGACGTGAGGCAGTCAGATGTGGGATATAAAGTATACCTGGACGGAATAGAATCGGCACTTTCAAGTGGATATCAGGCTCTGATACGGCTCTTTATGGAGATGGAGTATGTAAGGCACTCTATGAAGCGGGGTTTTGTTATTATAGATGAAATAGATGAGTTTCTTTTTGCATATAACAGTGGACGTATTTTTAATTTTGTAAGGCAGGAATATAGGGATTTTTCTTTTATTGTCACAACACATTCGGCAGATTTAATTGCAAATGCGAAAGAGGCCAATATTGTATTGTTGACAGGTGAGCAATATGAAGTGTTGGATGCCGGAGATTTTAACAGCGTTTCGCAGGTATATAATATTTTTAGCAGTATATTTCGTGATAGTGATTTTTTTTCAGGTAAGGGAGTGAATAATGATAAAGAAAAGACGGATTTACGTCTAAGAAGACTGCTAAACAATAAGGCGTCCGGCATATGGAATAATGCACACCAGCATGAGCTTGAGTATATAAAAGAAATGAATTTAACAAAGGTCCAAAAAGTAGTGGTCAGGCAAATTGAGGAGTGGTAAGTGTGGATGAAAATATTTATATTCTGGATATGCCTGATTTTGCACCGGTATATTTGGAAAATGTCAGATATGGGTACTATGGGAAAAGAGGCGTTGAGTTAAAGGAATTATTATTAAAAACGAGTATGTTTCATTGCATGTATTGTTTTGCTTCGCTAAAAGGGGATCGGATGGACTTGGGGGAGATTGAACACTCCATAGAAAAGACTCTAAGTAATTTTTTGACAGAGTGCGTTCCTAATATGGCAATAGCCTGTAAAAACTGTAATCAATCGTTAAAGCGTGCAGGAGAAAAAAAGCGTAAAGAGAAAATGATGCCATATATGAAAAAATTTGAAAAGGCACTGAACTGTAAAGGGACAGGATGTAAATCTATTTGTGATGCATATGCCGGATTGAGGAAGCAATATGGCAAATTGAATAAATTGATTTTACAACCGTTTGGTATGGTAGGTGAAGTTTCGGGATTAGAGTACAGAATACAGTATGATGTTCTTAATGCAGAGTTTATTCCGAGTAAAAAATATAATTATGACGCTTCGGATATGGATATATTAGAACATCATATCAGACAATTTAAGTTAAATGATGATGGGTATAAAACAGAGGCATTAATGGAATTTGTGGAAGATACTATTGAGGCAGAAGGAAAGTATAGTAAGTACAAAAACAGGTATTCTAATTATATAGTGGATCTGTTTGTGGAAAAAATGAAAGGGTATCCGGCAGAGGATGTGCTGAAAATTTGTGAAAAAATATACATAAATTATCAATTTCTGCATATAAACAGAAGGGAAAATGTCCAGCAAGCGTAGCGCCCCAATTACATAGTCCTAAGGAATCCACCATTCTGATATCCCCTTAGAGCGTGTTTGAAAAATGCTTTCCGGCAGATGTGAGTCACAATTTGCGGGAGATTAAAAGCATATATGCTTTGCCAAAGGAAGGGTGTAAAGTGGTGAAGCGGTTACACCGCGTACAGATGGCGGGAATGATTTTCAAACACGCTCTAAGGCGGCGCATGGGCGTGCGGCGGGCAGGGGATTCCCCTGCCCGGATTTGGTAAAATCAGATTACATTGGCTGTTACAGTCATGCTCCAACTGTTAAACTGTACATGCCCGTCCCGGCATTCTTCCGGGCCGCGGATATCCAACTGTTTTTCTTCCAGTTCTTCTATCACGGAAATGTTTCCGGCATGCAGGTCTTCCAGCCTTTCCAGGCAGCTCCTGGTCCTCATGATGAGCCCGCCGAGGCGGATGTCCTGTACATCGAAGCCGTGAGGCTTGTTTTCCGCAAACCACTGCCTTTTGTAAACTTTATAAAAGTGTTCCAGTTTTTCCAGAAGCGCCCGGTAATCCTCCATCAGTTTTTCCAGTTCCTCTTTGCTGCGTCCGGCATAGGCTTTACGTGTTTTTATGCCCAGATCGGCTTTTATTGCAAGTACTTCGCACAGTGCCTGCTGTGTTTCAAAGAGATATCCCCATTCGGAATTTTTGTTTACCTGGGAGAGGCGTTTTGCGCAGGCGGCATATTTTTCACCTTCGTCCCCTGTAACGGTGGTGTCAAGCAGGCCGGTAAAGCAATCGTTATAGAGAAGGTATTTATCCGGATTGCAGATATTATCCTGTGCGGCTCCCGGGGTTCCGGGCAGATCCAGCAGGAGGAAGTCATCAAAGGAAATGCCGAATTTTTCGAGGAACTTTTCGTTGAAAGCTTTCCGGGTATGTTCGGGCAGGGCTTCCGGGAAATTTCCTGAGGCCGGGTTTCCGGCTGTTTTTGGGCTGTTGTCCGGGCAGGTATTTCCAGTGGCTTTTGGGTTGATGCCCGGGCTGGCATTTCCGGCTGTTTCCGGGATGATATTCCCGTTTGCCAGTTCCGCTGCATGGAACAGGGCAGGGATCACGGCAAATTTGGAACATTCGTTGCCGTTGTCTCCCCACAGGGTCATGAGTACGTCACTGACGCCATGTTCCCGGCAGCTTGCCAGTGCGGCTTCATTGCAGTGCATACTGAAACCGTTGTGAGGGGCAAATCCGGACCAGCACCATAAGCCGCCTGCGAACCAGGTGCCTTCTTTCAGTTTCTGGTGTGCGGAAATCATTCCGTCATAGTGTTTTTTCTCCGCGGAATAATAATCCCAATAGACAAGCTCCACATTATCGGGAATCTGTTCCCGGACCTTTTCATCAATTGGGGCATCCGCGTCATAATATTCGCCTCCGGCAGCCAGCCGGAAAAACATGTCAGACCACATGGTCAGGGTAAAGCCGTATTTTTTGCCGATCTGGGAAACCCTTTTCACATGCTCAATCAGAATCTGGGAACGGTTCCTGTCGCCGTGCAGGTCATAATATTTTCCGCGGCCGATCATGTGCGCTTCGTCCATGCCGATATTGACGGTACGGCTGGTGAAGCATTGGGAAATGGTTTCAAACATCCGGTCGATCAATTCATAGACAAATTCATCGCCTGCTAAGAGGATATCTTCGGTATCGATATGCTCCGCATAATCCGGCCAGCGGACTATGGCGTTTAAGTGTGCCAGTGTCTGGATGCAGGGAATCAGTTCCATGCCTTCCGAACGGGCATAGCTGTCGATTTCCTTCAGTTCTTCCTGCGTATACCGGCCGCGCATGTAGCCGAAATAAGGCTGGCCGTCTATTTCATAGGTTTCCTCGGTATAGAGGAGGAGGGCATTGTAGCCGAGGCCGGCAGTCAGGCTAATCCATTTTTTCAGGCTGTCTACGTTCATAACCGCATTCCTGGAACAGTCCAGCATAGTTGCGAAGGTTTTGAATTGTGTGTTTTTTTCTCCCATATATTTCTCCTTTTTGTTTTGGGTTTCCTGCAGTCCCTGACGGCAGGACAGCGTGGCCTTTTCAGTTGCTGTGGCTTCCACTTGATATCGCTGCATAATAATTCTGATTGTATCACAAATCAGGGAAAAAGGGAATCATAACCGTATAATTGTTTTTACTGCAAAGAGCATGGTTTGTTTTGTAACCTTTTTTATTTCCAAAGCATCTAAATAGTGTGCACATAAAGTAAGAGCGTTTTTGAAAATGACTTCCACCTGCGCGGTTGGCGCCCTGTACCTTCCTGGCAGCTCCTGGCTGCGCAGGAGAAGAAAAATCCAACTGCAAAAATGAGATATTTCTAACGGTTTTTCCGGACAGATTTGCTGTTAAGCGGTGACTCCGCCAAAAACAACAGCAAATCTGTCCAAAAAAGCCGTAAGAAATCTCATCATTTTTTTGAATGGATTTTTCTTTTCCTGTGCAGCCAGGAGCTGCCAGGAGGGTACAGGGTGCCAACCGCACAAGTGGAATGACTTTCCCCGGGATGGTGTTATAATTAATTTTCAAACCCGCTTTGGGCTTGCAAGGCCGGTTTATATTCTGGAAAGGATAAGGAGAAATGGACAAGGAATGGTTTACGGAGAATGTATTGGACGCGGAGAAAAGCATGTACCATGTGGCAAAGTCAATCCTGCGGGAAGATGAGGATTGCGCGGATGCCATGCAGAATGCAATTCTGTCTGCATGGAAAAATCTTCCGGCCCTGAAGAACAGGGCGTATTTTAAGACGTGGATGATACGGATTCTGATGAATGAGTGCTACCGGCAGATCCGGAGCAGGAAAAATACGGTTTCCTATGAGGAGTACATTGCGGCATCGGAGGACAAGGCGTCCGGGCAGGCGGCATCCTGCAGGGCGGCGGAAGAGGAATATTTTACGGAACAGTATTCAGAAGTGTTCCGGGAAATCATGAAGCTGGACAGGAATTACAGGCTTCCTTTTGTGCTGCATTATGCGGAAGGATATTCGCTGCGGGAAGTGGCGGAAATATTGGATATTTCGGAAGGGGCCGTTAAGACCAGGTTAAGCAGGGGAAGGAATATGCTGAGGGACAGACTGAAAGGAGCGGAAGGTTATGAGAAATGCGGATTGGAATAAAGAGTTCCCGGAAGTGCCGGATATGGTTCATGACAGAGTGATGGAGGCCTTGGAAGGTTTGGAAGAGGAAAACGGAGGAAACAGGCGGCAGGACGGGAGCCGGCAGCAGGCGGCATGCCCCGGGCAATGGGGACGGGTCGGAGAGTCCCGGGAAACGGATGAAAATAAGGAAGTGACAGAAGGAAGGATGGGGAATATGGAAGGGAAGAAAGAGAAAGGAAAGCCGGGAAGGGAAAAAGAAGGGAAGGAAAGGGGAAAAGAAAAGCCGGGAAGAGAGAAAGAAAAGCGGGGAGAAGAGAAAGAAAAGCAGGGCAGAGAGGAAGAAAAGCAGGGCAGAGAGAAAGAAAAGCAGAGCAGGGAGAAAGAAAAGCAGGGCAGAGAGAAAGAAAAACAGGGCAGAGAAAAAGAAATGCAGGGCAGGAAGGAAGAGAAAGGAAAACAGAGAAAGGATAAAACGGGGAAGGCCGGGAAAAAGCATGGCCGGGCAGGAAGCAGGCTGCCGGCAGCTGCAGCAGTGGTAGCGGCGGTTTTCCTTGCGGCATCCGGCTCCTGTTATGCGGCGTGGAAATATCTGAGTCTGCGGCAGGTCGCGGATGAGTTGGAGGACGGGAAACTGGCGGAGGCTTTTGAAAGCGAAGCAGCAGTGAATGCAAACGAGGTGCAGGAATTGGACGGTTACCGGATTACCTTTATGGGCGCCGTGGCGGGTAAGGATATCAGCCGGTTCGCCGGGACGGATGAGGACGGAGGGGTGGAAGACAATAAACTTTATACAGTCGTTACGATAGAACATATGGACGGTACGCCGATGCCGGAGGTCAGTGCCGAGGAGTACGGGCAGGAAGCATTTTATGTATCCCCGTATATCCAGGGGTTAGATCCGGCAAAGTACAGTATGATGAGCATGGGAGGGGGATATAGTGAGTTTGTGAAGGATGGGATTCAGTACCGGCTGGCAGAGGTGGATAATCTGGAAGCGTTTGCCGACCGGAAGCTTTATCTTGGGGTAAGCAGCGGGACCTTTTACGACCCGGAAGCATATTCTTTTGATGAGGCGACGGGGGAAATCGGCAGGAAGGATGGTTATAGCGGAGTGAATGCGCTGTTTTCCCTGCCCCTGGACGCATCCAAAGCAGACCCGGACGCGGCAAAGGCGTATCTGGAACAGTTAGAGGCTTCCTGGGAAGCGGATGACGGTGAAATAGAAATGGATGAAACCGACCTGGCTGTGGAAACGTGGATGGAAAAAGTGACTCCGGAAAATATAGAGGAATATGCGGAGGTGATAGAATCAACCGTGAAAACTTATACGCCCGATGCCGGGGGGGAATTCCGGTATTCCTGGGAAAGCGGATCGGGGTCAGGCGGCAGCGGGACAGCCGGTTTGGAGTGGCTTTTCCCGGATAGGAAGACGGGGCGCGTGATTGCGGGATACAGTTATTCGGGGGAAGGACTCGCGGGCCTTGAGATAGAAACCTTTACATTGAATGAGGATGGTACGGTAACTTTGGCGGTGTATGTGCCGAAGGCGGGGGAGTGAACCAATGTCATTAACTTAAGCTTTTCGGGGTGCCACAAACCATATACCTCAATCCAGACCATTGAAAGACGCCGGCACTTAGGCACCGTATTTTGGTGCCTTAGTACCGTTGCGTCTGCCGTGAGCGGAAGCGCGTCTGGATGAGATATATGGTTTGTGGCACCACGGGAAGCTTAAGTTAATGACATTGGGAGTGAACTGTCCCACCCAGGTAAAATTACGCCGTCCTCTGCGGACAAAAAAATTGATTTAAAGAAACAGATATGGTATGATATTTCAGATATGGCAGATTTAAGGAGCTTTATTGCTGGAATTGAGGAAAGAAGAGGCATAATCTGTGGACGGTAAGGCATTAAAACATATTTTGGACATTGGAGAAACTATTGCAGTTGAATTTAAGCGCTGCGGGAATAGAATTGAGAGCGATGTTTACGAAACTGTTTGTTCCTTTTTAAATCGGTTTGGCGGCGATATGCGGATCAGCTAGGTTCCGGTGTAAGGAATTTGTTTAAGTATAGTAAGCATTATTCGGGGAAGGAGCCTGAATTTGTGGAAGGTGATGTTTTTCGGATTATAGTGCCTTTGAACGATAATTTTTTAGATTATGGTGATCGGGACGGTACCGGGTGTGGTATTCAAATGATTAGGGGAACTCAATCAACAGGACAGGCCACCCAATCATCCATTCAGTTTATACAACGAGAAAAAGCACAGCAGGATATCCTTGTATTGATAGGGCAGGAACCTGAGTTATCCCAAAAACAGATTGCCGCTCGGCTGGAACTGAATGTGAATACAGTGAAATATTATATCAGGAAAATGCAGGAACAGGGTAAGGTGGGACGTATTGGTTCGGCACGTAAGGGGAAATGGGTAGTCAGGGAAAAGGTGTGATATGTTTACAGCGCTGTAAGCAGGGAAGGACAGGCTTACGGTGTTTTAAACAAATAACATTATTATATCAAAATAAGATAAAGGAGCAGTTATGGTACAGTCAAGAACACACACATGTAATGAGTTGAGAATGGAGCATGTTGGCCAGAAGGTTACGATAACGGGCTGGTATGACAATATGCGTAAAGTGAGTAAAAATCTTGGTTTTTTGATTTTGAGGGATTTTTATGGGGTGACACAGGTAGTAGTGGAGACGGAAGAGATGATGGCGCGGCTTTCCGGCATTAACAATGAGTCTACGCTTTCCGTAACAGGCACGGTGAGGGAACGTTCCAGTAAGAATGCCCAGCTTGCCACGGGGGAAGTGGAGGTAGTCCCCGAAGATATTACCGTGCTTGGGAAGTGTATTTATAATGAACTTCCTTTTGAAATCAACCGCTCCAAAGAGGCGGACGAGTCCGTGCGGCTCAAATACAGGTATCTGGATTTGCGCAACCCTGCCGTGAAGGAGAAGATTGTGCTGCGCAGCAAAATCGTGGCGGAGATCAGGAAGAGTATGACGGAACATGATTTCCTGGAGATTACAACGCCAATCCTTACCTGCTCTTCACCGGAAGGGGCCAGGGATTATCTGGTGCCGGCAAGGAACCATCCGGGTAAGTTTTATGCGCTGCCCCAGGCGCCCCAGCAGTTTAAGCAGCTTTTGATGACCTCAGGTTTTGACAGGTATTTTCAGATTGCGCCCTGCTTCCGGGATGAGGATGCGAGGGCAGACCGTTCGCCCGGGGAGTTCTACCAGCTTGATATGGAGATGGCTTTTGCTTCCCAGGAGGATGTGTTCGGAGTAATAGAAGACGTGCTTCCGCCGATTTTTGCAAAATACGGTAAGTACCGGACGGCATCCAGTGCGCCTTTTGCAAGGATTTCTTACAGGGACGCCATGGAGAAGTACGGTTCCGACAAGCCGGATCTGCGTATTGACCTTATCGTCCAGGATGCTACGGAATGTATGGACGGCTGCGGGTTTAGCCCCTTTGAGGGACAGACCGTGAAGGCGATTGTGGTGGATGGCTTTGGAGGCACCAGAAAGGTGATTGATAAGCTCTGTGCCGATGTGGAGGTGCAGAGCGGGCAGAAGGCATATTGGTTCCGTCTGGATGACAAAGGCGGGCTGGTTGGCGGTATTTCCAAGTTCCTGCAGGAGAGAAAACAGCAGGTGATCGATGCACTTGGCCTTAAGAACGGTGATTTTGTCGGCCTTACTGCCGGAAAGAAGGCGGATGCGCAAAAGGGCGCCGGGGTTTTAAGGAAATTCCTTGGAATGGCGTGTGAAAATCATATGAAGAAAGAGTGTTATGAATTTTGTTGGATTGTAGATTTCCCGATGTATGAGATCGGGGAAGAGTCCGGGGAGCTGGAATTTTGCCATAATCCTTTTTCCATGCCCCAGGGCGGGATGGAAGCGCTGGAGAGCAAGGATCCGCTGGATATTTATGCTTACCAGTATGACCTGGTGTGCAACGGGGTAGAGCTTTCCTCGGGGGCAGTGCGGAACCATGATCCGGAGATTATGGTGAAGGCATTCCGGATTGTAGGGCTTGAGGAGAAGGATGTGAAGGCAAAGTTCCCGGCTATGTATAATGCGTTCTGTTATGGGGCGCCTCCCCATGCAGGGATTGCGCCCGGTGTGGACAGGATGGTGATGCTGATTGCCGGGGAGGAGAGTATCCGGGAGATTATCCCGTTCCCGATGAATAAGACGGCGCAGGATGTGATGATGGGCGCGCCGTCGGAAGTGGACGGGAAGCAGCTTAAGGAGGTGCATATTAAGCTGGATCTGCCGGCATCTTCCAATGGCCTGGATTGAGGTATATGGTTTGCAGCACACCGAAATTAATGGCATTGATACAGGGCATTTGAATATGGAAGAAACGTGGGAGGGGCATGGACAGGATTTTTAATGTGACTGCTGACTGCAGGCCGGATCAGCATTATATGGTGGATCTTTCAGGACGTCTGGCGGAAATAAAGGGGATGGTGGACAGGGGAGAGTATTTCACGGTCAACAGGGCCAGGCAATATGGGAAGACTACTGTTTTGAAAGCTTTGGCAAAGCTTCTGCGGGAAGAGTATGAAGTGATCAGCCTGGATTTCCAACTGCTCAGTTATGAGAATTTTGGGAGTGAAAGGGCCTTTGTAAAAGCGTTTTCAGGGGAACTGTTGGATAACGCTGAAAGTATGCCGGATGGAATCAGGGAAGGGCTGATATTGTTTTCAGAGGGAAAGACAGAGGATATGACACTGTCAGCTTTGTTCAAATGGCTGAGTAAATGGTGTGGAGGTTTGGAGAAGAAGGCAGTGCTGATAATAGATGAAGTTGACAGTGCGGCTAATAATCAGGTTTTCCTGGACTTTCTTGCGCAGTTGAGGGGGTATTACATTAGAAGGGATAAGAAGCCGGCTTTTCAGTCTGTGATTCTGGCCGGTGTTTATGACGTGAAAAATATCAGAAGAAAGCTGCGCCCGGAAGAGGAGCATAAGAGGAACAGCCCCTGGAATATTGCGGCAGAGTTTCTTGTTGATATGGCCTTTTCAGAAGAGGATATTGCCGGGATGCTCCGGGATTATGAAAATGACTGGTGTACAGGAATGGATATTGCAGGAATGGCGAAGCTCCTGTATGTTTATACATCCGGATATCCGTTCCCGGTGTCGCGGTTATGCAAGCTGATGGATGAAAGGATATCGGATTCCATGTCTGTCAGGCAACGGACGTTACTGCAGGGTAAAAAAGCATCATGGACAAAAGAGGGATTACTTGAAGCAGTCAGGGTATTGCTGAATGAGAAAAATACGCTGTTTGAGTCGCTGATAAACAAAGTGTCTGATTATCCGGAACTGCGTATCCTTCTTTATGAGCTTTTGTTTACCGGAAAAAGTATCCCGTATAATCCGCTGGAACGGTCGATAGAAATGGCTGAAATGTTTGGTTTTATTAGAAATGCGGCCGGGAATATTGCCGTAGCTAACCGGATTTTTGAATCGCTGCTTTATAACTTTTTCTTGTCGGAGGAATTGGTTACGAGTAAAGTTTATGATGCCGGATTGCAGGAAAGGTATGTTTATATGATGGAGTGGGAAAAGAATGTGCGGAAGGTAGAGCCTTATGTGCCGGGGGAGCAGCCGGAAAGCACGGATGTAATAAAACTGAATACGAATGAGTGCCCGTACCCCCCTGCGCCGGGGGTGCGGAAGCTGGCGGAGGAATTTGATTATGGCAGGCTGCGGCTGTACCCGGATACGGAAGCCGGGAAACTATCCGATGCCCTGTGCGGGTATTATGGGATTTCGCCGGAGCAGCTTTTTATCGGTGTAGGGAGCGATGATGTGCTGGCAATGGCATTTCAGGCTTTTTTTAATTCGGACAGGCCGGTTTTATTTCCGGACATTACGTATTCCTTTTACGATGTATGGGCGGAACTGTTCCGGATTCCGTACGTACAAAAAGCGCTGGATGCGGATTTCCGTATTGTAAAGGAAGATTATATGGGGGAAAACGGCGGTATCGTTATCCCTAATCCCAATGCGCCTACAGGGATATTCGAGCCGGTGGGCCTGATGGAGGAAATCATTGCGGCGAATCCGGGCAGTGTAGTGATTGTGGATGAGGCATATGTGGATTTCGGAGGGGAGAGCTGCCTAAAGCTGACGGAAAAATATGATAACCTTTTAGTCGTCCAGACTTTTTCAAAATCCCGGGCCATGGCGGGGCTGCGCATCGGTTTTGCCATAGGGAACCCGAAGTTAATCGGGTATTTAAAAGATGTGAAGTTTTCCTTTAATTCCTATACAATGAATATGCCGTCTATTGAATTTGGGGCGGAGGCAGTAAGGGATGCGGAATATTTTAAAGATACGGTAAATAAAATAATCCATACAAGGGAACGGATGAAACGGGAACTGTCAGGGCTTGGTTTTTCCTTCCCGGATTCCATGGCGAATTTCATCTTTGTCTCCCATGAAAAGGCGGCGGCTAAAGCGCTGTTTGAGGAATTGAAAAAGAGGAAGATTTTCGTCCGCTTCTGGGATAAGCCGCGGATAAGCAATTACCTGCGCATCACAGTTGGGACCGACAGCCAGATGGATATTCTGGTACAGAATCTAAGAGAAATTCTGGCAGGACTATAATAATAAAACAGCATAAACCCGAAAAGCACCCGGAACTGGAATAAAAACAGCATATGTCCCCAAGATGCCCGGAACAATTCCTGGCCATGCAATATTGGACAGAAATTGTTCTGCTGGTGGAGGCGTTATTCGGGTTTATGCGGAACTGGAATAGGAAGGGAGATATGGTATAAATGATCAAGAATGTATTAAAGGGAGTTGTTATCGGGCTGGCGAACGTGATTCCGGGCGTCAGCGGCGGGACAATGATGGTATCGATGGGGATTTATGACAAACTAATCCACTGCATTACCCATTTATTTTCCGAGTTTAAAAAGAGTGTACTATTTTTGCTGCCGATTTTTATCGGTATGGGGATTGCGGTGGTAGTGGTTCCGTTCGGAATCGAATTTTTATTTGCAGAATACCCTTTTCAGACAAATCTGCTGTTTGTAGGGCTTATAGTAGGCGGGCTTCCGGCAGTGTGGAAAAATGTGAAAGGGAATTCCATAAAGATAGGGCATATCATTGCCTGCATTGCTTTTTTTGCATTGGTGGCTGGTCTGGCGCTGATGGGGGAGAAGGAAGGGAATGCGGCTGATTTAAGTTTCAATTTCCTAAACGTGGCCAAATTGTTCGGTGTCGGTGTCGTGGCTTCTGCAACGATGGTGATCCCGGGGGTCAGCGGTTCAATGATGCTTTTGCTTATGGGATATTACCATCCGGTTCTGGAAGCAATCACAGATTTTATTTCGGCTTTTTTTGCCTTTGATATGGATGGGATATTGCGCGGTGTTGGGATATTGGCGCCTTTCGGGATTGGTGTGGTGGCAGGGATTTTTGCCATTGCAAAAGTTGTAGAAATTATTTTTGAGAAATTCCCGCTGTACGCATATTGGGCGATTATCGGACTGATTCTGTCTTCCCCGGTAGCTATTTTCCTGATGGGAGGGATTGGCAGTATTACGGTCCTTTCCATAATTACCGGTGTTGCTGCTTTGGCAGTCGGATTTGTGGCCGCTTTGAAATTAGGGGAATAATTTCCACCTGTGCGGTTGGCATTCTGTCTCCTCCCGGCAGTCCCTGGCTGCGCTGGAGAAGAAAAATCCAACTGCAAAAATGAGATATTTCTAACGGTTTTTCCAGATAGATTTGCTGCCAGGCGGTGACTCCGCCAAAAACAGCAGCAAATCTATCTGGAAAAACCGTTAGAAATCTCATCATTTTTTTGAATGGATTTTTCTTCTCCAGCGCAGCCAGGGACTGCCGGGAGGGGACAGGGTGTCAACCGCACAGGTGGAATAATTTTTGGATTTGCTGTATGCAGGACAATATTTGGTAAGAGGCGGGATGCTCCGGGCATGCCGGGAGCTTAGTAAGGGTTTGGATGTTCAGGGCATGTCAGGAGCTTAGTAAAGGCTTGGATGTTGCGGCATGTCAGGAGTTTAGTAGGAGCCAGGATGTTTGCGGCATGTCAGGAATTTAATAAGAGCCGGGATATTTTGGGTTATGCAGGAGTGCGGAGGAGAAGGTATTGGAAGCGTATACAGGTTTCGCAGATGTATATGATACTTTTATGGATAATACGCCATATGAGGAATGGGCGGAATATATTGTCGGATTGCTGAAACAATATGGAGCAGGAGGGCAGCAGGGAGGAGCAGGAAATCGGCGGATGCCGGGGGAGGCAGGGACAGAGCGTGTGCATCAGGAGGCATTGGCGGCAGAGCGCAATGTGGTGGTGGATCTGGGCTGCGGGACTGGGACTCTGACGGGATTGCTGGCGGATGCCGGTTACGATATGATAGGTATTGACAATTCTCAGGAAATGCTGCAGATTGCGTTGGAAAAAAGGGAGCGGTCCGGCAGGGAAATCCTGTATCTCTTACAGGATATGCGGGAATTTGAATTATATGGAGTTGCAGGTGCTGTCGTCAGTGTCTGTGACTCTTTGAATTATCTTTTGGAAGAAGATGAGATTGCGGGGACTTTCCGGTTGGTGAATAATTATCTGTATCCGGGAGGTATTTTTATATTTGATTTTAATACGGTCTATAAATATGAAAAGGTGATAGGGGATGCTACAATCGCGGAGAACAGGGAGGAATGCAGTTTTATCTGGGAGAATTATTACGACGCGGAAGGGCAGATTAACGAATATGACCTTACAGTTTTCGTACGTGAGACGGAAGGCGGCCTGTTCCGGCGGTTTACGGAAACGCATTTCCAGAGAGGGTATACCCTGGAACAGATGCGGAGGTTAGTGGAAACGGCGGGGATGGAGTTTGTTATGGCTGTGGATGCGGATACTCATGGGGAAGTGCGCGCGGAGAGCGAAAGGATTTATATTGTTGCACGGGAATGCGGAAAACGGTTATAACCAGCTATAAATATGGGCGCAAGGGAGTTTCTGTGAGTGTGCACCTGTTGAAAATATGGAGGAATGGAAAAAATGGCGGAGGAAAGGGATTACATTGTCAGGGCTACGGCTGCAGGGGCGCAGATCCGGGCTTTTGCGGCGACTACGCGGGGAGTGGCGGAGCGGGCGAGGCAGATTCATGGCACGAGCCCGGTTATAACTGCGGCATTAGGGAGGCTTTTGACAGGGGGCGCGATGATGGGTGCGATGTTAAAGGGGGAGCAGGATTTGTTGACTTTACAGGTCAAAGGGGACGGGCCTGTGGGAGGGCTGACGGTGACGGCGGATTCCCGGGGGAATGTAAAGGGGTATGCGAAGGAGCCGCAGGTTATTTTGCCTGCAAATGCAAAGGGGAAGCTGGATGTGGGCGGCGCTGTGGGGAGAGGGATTTTAAGTGTGGTTAAGGATATGGGGTTAAAGGAGCCTTATATTGGGCAGACTGTATTGCAGACAGGGGAAATTGCGGAGGATTTGACGTATTATTTTGCGGTTTCGGAGCAGGTGCCTTCTTCGGTCGGGCTGGGTGTCCTGATGGCCGGAGACAATACGGTGAGGCAGGCCGGCGGGTTTATTTTACAGTTGATGCCTTTTGCGGAAGAGAATGTAATCTCTGCGTTGGAGCGGAATCTTGCCGGTTTTTCTTCCGTGACGGAGGTCCTGGATGCCGGGGATACGCCGGAGCAGATGCTGGAGCGGCTGTTGTCCGGCTTGGGGATGGAAATCGTGGATACGATGGAGACGAGGTATTATTGCGGCTGTTCCAAAGAGCGGGTGGAAAGGGCGATTATCAGCATCGGCCGGGAGGAAATTGAGGAAATGATAGCGGAGGGGAAGGAAATCGAAGTGGGATGCCAGTTCTGCGACAGGAAGTATGTGTTCTCCGTGGAGGATTTGAAAAAGATGGCTGTGCCTGTCCAGTGAGTTTGTGCGGCGGGCATTGCCCTAAGGGGTTATCGGAACGGTGGATTCCTTAGGGCATTGCCCTAAGGGGGTATCAGAATGGTGGATTCCTTAGGGCATTGCCGGTAAAGGCCGGTTATTCCGAGACGGGAAAGCAGGGTGCCGTGCAGGGGAGAAGGAAGCGGGCGAGGCAGGAAGGGAAAGGGATATAGCATGGAACATGGTTTTATAAAGGTTGCGGCGGTAACACCGAAAATACGGGTGGCGGATACGGTTTATAATGTCGGGCAGATTTGCGGACGGATGGATGAGGCTGTCAGGGAAGGCGCCAGGATTATTGTTTTTCCGGAACTCTGTATTACCGGATATACGTGTGGCGATTTGTTTTTGCAGGAGATCCTTTTGGAGAAAGCAAAGGACGGGCTTTTGCAGGTGGCAAAGCATACGGAGGGGAAGGATGCCCTGGTTTTCGTTGGCCTGCCTTTAGTCCGGGGGGATAAGCTGTATAATGTGGCGGCGGCGCTCTATGACGGGTATGTTATGGGGCTGGTGCCGAAAGCAAATATACCCTCTTATGCCGAGTTTTATGAAGGCAGGCATTTCGCGCCGGGAAACGGGGAGGCAGTGGAGTGTGTGCTCCGGGACGGCAGAGGGGGAGAGAGGATACCCTTTGGGACGAAGCTGCTATTTGAGGTGGAGGCCATAGAGGGATTGAAAGTGGGGTGTGAAATCTGTGAGGATTTATGGGTGCCGGATGCGCCGGGGAGTGCCCACGCCCTGGCAGGCGCCACGCTTCTGGTGAATCTGTCGGCTTCCAACGAGACGGTTGGGAAGGATGAGTACAGGGAAATGCTGGTAAAGTCTGCCAGTGCTCGGATGATTGCGGGCTATGTGTATGCCAGTGCGGGGGAAGGGGAATCTTCGCAGGATCTGGTGTTCGGGGGGCATAACATTATAGCGGAGAACGGAACCGTGCTGGCACAGGCGAAGCGTTTCCAAAATGAGACGGTGTATGGTGACGTGGATATCCACAGGCTGCTGCATGAGCGAAGGAGGATGACTACTTATCGCGGGGAACGGGCGCAGGCCGGGGAGCCGGGGCGGCAGGAAAACCTGCGGTTGGAGCAGCCGGGGACTTACCGGATGGACCGGAAGGGCAATTATCATCCGGGATGGACGGCAGGATATCCGTCGGATCAGGCAGAAGGATATCTGGTGATCCCGATCCCGATGGGGAAGACGCAGACGGAGCTTACGCGCAGTTTCGGTTCCCGGCCTTTCGTGCCGGAGGACAGGGCGATGCGTGAAAAGAGATGCGATGAGATTCTTTCCATCCAGTCTTACGGGCTGAAAAAGCGGTATGAGCATACCGGGTGCAGGAAAGCTGTGGTGGGAATCTCCGGCGGGCTGGATTCCACGCTGGCGCTGCTGGTTACGGTGCGCGCCTTTGACTTGTTGGGGATAGGGAGGGAAAATATTATATCAGTGACGATGCCGTGTTTCGGCACAACGGATCGGACGTATGACAATGCCTGCAAGCTGGCGCAGGTATTGGGGACTACTTTGCTGGAAATTAATATTAAGGCGGCAGTTTCTTCGCATTTCGCGGACATTGGCCAGGATATGGACAACCATGATGTGACCTATGAGAACGGGCAGGCAAGGGAAAGGACGCAGGTGCTGATGGATGTCGCCAATAAGGAAAATGCATTGGTGATCGGCACCGGGGATATGTCTGAGCTGGCTTTGGGCTGGGCGACTTATAACGGCGACCATATGTCTATGTATGGGGTGAATGCAGGTGTGCCGAAAACGCTGGTGAGGCATTTGGTGCAGTATTACGCGGATACCTGCGGGAATACGGAACTGGAGCGGGTATTGCTGGATGTGCTGGACACGCCGGTCAGCCCGGAACTGCTGCCTCCTGTGGACGGGGTGATTTCGCAGAAGACGGAGGATCTGGTAGGGCCTTATGAGCTGCATGATTTCTTCCTTTATTATATGCTGCGGTGCGGTTTTGAACCGGGGAAGATATACCGTATCGCCTGCCTGTCCTTTGCCGGGCAGTATGAGGAGGCTGTGATTCTGAAATGGCTGAAGACTTTTTACCGGAGATTTTTTTCACAGCAGTTCAAGCGTTCGTGCCTGCCGGACGGGCCGAAGGTGGGGAGCGTGTCGGTGTCGCCAAGGGGGGATCTGCGGATGCCTTCGGATGCCTGCGGGCGGATATGGATGGAGGAATTGGAGAAACTGGGGGCAAGGGAAAATTCTGAAAAATAGATGGGACAGGAGATAACAGGGAGATGCCATTGGTGAGCATTATTGTTCCGGTTTATAATGCGGAGGAAACGGTTAGCAGGTGTATAGACAGTATTCTGGAACAGACATATAAGGATTTTGAATTGCTGTTATTGGATGATGGAAGCACGGATACTTCCGGGGAGATTTGCAGGGCTTATGCCGGGAAAGACGGACGTATCCGTGTATTACATAAGGAAAATTCGGGAGTTTCCGATACGCGCAATCAGGGGATTGCCATGGCGGAAGGCGAATATCTGCAGTTTTTGGACAGTGACGACTGGATTACAAGGGATGCCACGGAAACTTTCGTGCATATTGCCATGGAATATCAGTGCGATATGGTTATTGCGGATTTTTACAGGGTAATCGGTGAGCGTTTTTCGCAAAAAGGGGATATTGAGAAAGAGGGTATCATGGATCGGGCCGGTTATGCGGAAAACATGATGCAGAAACCGGCGGATTTCTATTATGGTGTATTGTGGAATAAGTTTTATAAGCGCTCCATCATAGAAGAGCATCGGCTCAAAATGGACAGCTCTGTGAGCTGGTGTGAAGATTTTCTGTTTAATCTGGAATATGTCCGTCATGTGCGGGCGGTGTATGCCGTGAAGAAACCGGTCTATTATTATGTGAAGAGGAAGGGCTCCCTTGTTTCCCAGGGGATGAGCATGAAAAAGACAATCCAGATGAAACGCACGGTTTTTTCCTACTATAATAACTTTTACAAGGATGTCTTTGGAGAAGAGGATTATGAGAAAATAAAAGGGCAGGTATACCGTTTCCTTTTTGATGCGGCCAGTGACGGGACAGTGCTGCCTTTAAGCGTATCGGGGACTTACAGGCTGGGAGACGGGAAGGGCAATATAAGGGAAAGTGTAGGGGAAGGGGAAGGCATCCTCTTTGATATCTACAGGGAAAGGAAGATGCAGGAAAAGTTATTTGGCATAGTAGCGGTGCGGAACGAACTGGAAGCGTCTGATGTGAAATTGCTGTATTATCTGAGCCAGCCCCATGAGAGCTGTACGTTAAAGGAGATGGCGGATATTCTGAATATGTCCAGAAGATGCCTGTCCCTGACGGTCCAGAGATTGACGGCAAGGGATTTGATCGCAGTACCGGAGAAGGGAAAGGAGAAGTTAAAAGGCGGGGCAAAGGAAAAACAGCAGGACGGAAAAAGGAAGTCCAATGGGAAGGATTACACGGTAACACAGGCAGCAGAGGCAATCCTGTCGGAAATATTGTATGTAATGTGTGATTTTGAACAGAGCCAGTACGAAGGGTTTACGCAGGAGGAAATAGAATTGTATGAAAGGCTGGATGAGAAGCGGAAGCAGAATGTGCGTGAAATACTCAGAAAATAAGCCGTGGGCCGATTTGTGTTATATCGGGGCCCACGGCAGCTTTCCGGATATGGCGCAGCCTTACTGTGTGGTTGTGTCTGCTGTCCGGGCGGCAGCTTCCGCTTTTTGTAAGGATGTTTTGATGGCATCGAGAAGAACCATGGAAGTGTATTTGTTCTCATCCGCATAGGTGATGCCGTCCAGCGACTGGTTTTCACATATTTGGATGGCCAGGTCTTCGAATGCCGGCTCGATGAGTGGGTACATGGCAGTGACCGCTTCATCCAGATTGACAATACGGATGTTGTTGATATTGGATTCGTCTACCGTAACTTCAATGTCCACCACATTATCATTCAGAACCAGGGAGGTTGTATAGATGCCGGGCATATAGGAGTTTGACGGCTGTGGAAGGCTGGCAGCTTTATCTTTATTTCTGGGAAGGAACATAATGATTAGGAGGATAATGAACAATATCCCCAGAACGGCAAAGATGCCGGTATATATTAATTCTTTTAAATGAAGTACAACGATTTTGGTTTTGGAACTCATGGTCATATTCCCGCCTGTTTTTCTTTTTACTATCATATTAATGAGGGGGCGTTTTTATGACAGTATTTGTTTCCAGGGTTACTGCAAAAAAATCAGATGGGGTGCCGGGGCCGCGTATAGGGCGGCGGATTATCCGGATGTTAAAATTAGTATTGACAAATATTTCATACGGTTCTATGATAATACAGAGCAAAGGCGTTCTTACAGGTGGAGAATGCCTTTTTTGTGTGCTGGCCTGTGCCGTGAGCGCACGGGGTTGGTTGTAATGATAAAGGAGAATGGCTATGGTGAAGAAGAATTATACGAGGGATGAGGTCATAAAGTTAGTAGAAGAAGAGGATGTGGAGTTTATACGGCTGCAGTTTACCGATATGTTCGGAAACCTGAAAAATGTGGCGGTTACCGCGAGCCAGTTGGAAAAGGCGCTGGACAACAGGTGTATGTTTGACGGCTCTTCCATTGAAGGGTTTGTACGCATTGAAGAGGCGGATATGTATTTGTATCCGGATCTGGGTACGCTTCAGATTTTCCCATGGAGGCCGCAGCAGGGGAAAGTGGCAAGGATGATCTGTGATGTGTACCGTCCGAACGGGGAACCTTTTGCCGGCGATCCGCGTTATATCCTGAAGCGGGCGCTTAAGGAGGCGGAGGAGATGGGTTATAGGTTTGAGGTGGGGCCTGAGTGTGAATTTTTCCTGTTCCATACGGATGAAAATGCGCTTCCTACCACGATTACCCATGAGCAGGCCGGGTATTTTGACTTAGGGCCGGTGGATTTCGGGGAGAATGCCAGAAGGGATATGGTGCTGACGTTAGAGGAGATGGGATTTGTGATTGAGTCTTCCCATCATGAGGTGGCCCCGGCACAGCACGAGATTGATTTCCGGTATGATGAGGCGCTGGCTACGGCAGATAATATTATGACTTTCAAGCTGGCGGTTAAGACGATTGCAAAACGCCATGGTTTGCACGCGACCTTTATGCCGAAGCCGAAATTCGGTGTAAATGGTTCGGGCATGCATATTAATATGTCTTTGTCCAAAGAGGGGAAAAATATATTTGCCGATGCATCGGATAAGCAGGGGCTCAGCCGGGAGGCATATTATTTTATCGGCGGTATCATGAAGCATATGAAAGGAATAACAGCCATAACCAATCCACTGGTTAATTCCTATAAGCGGCTTGTGCCGGGTTTCGAGGCTCCGGTTTATATTGCGTGGAGTACTACCAACAGGAGCCCGCTGATCCGTATTCCGGCAACAGGGGGGGAAGGGACGCGGGTGGAGTTAAGATGCCCGGATCCGTCGGCGAATCCGTATCTGGCCCTTGCGGTATGCCTGCAGGCTGGTTTGGATGGTATCCGCAATCAGGTAATGCCACCGGACAGTGTGGACAGGAATATTTTTGCCATGACGGAGGAAGAGAGGAAGGCGCTTGCCATTGATGAGATTCCCGGCACTTTGATAGAGGCGATTGGGGAGCTGGAGAAGGATGGTTTTATCCGTTCCGTCCTTGGCGGGCATGTCAGTGCCAAGTATATTGAGGCTAAGAAGAAAGAATGGGAGGAATACCGGTCACAGGTAACGGATTGGGAGATTCAGGCTTATCTGAATAAGTTTTAGCATGAAAGGCGGGTATTCTTCCGGGTTTTTCTTGCCGGAATAAGAAGGTTCCCATAATAAATTTACTTTGTTGGGTTTGCGCCGCAGCGGTGCGGCAGAGAAATGGAAACAGGCGGGGGGTGAGTGTATGGCGGGCATTATTCTGGCATTTCCGAAAATGGAGGATGCGAAGGGCATCAAAAATCTTTTGGCGCGGAATGGTTTTGCGGCGGCGGCTGTCTGTACTACAGGGGCACAGGCAATCAGCCATGCGGATCATTTAGGGGGCGGTATTGTTATATGCAGTTATAAAATGCCGGATATGTTATATTCCGAACTGCATGAATGCCTGCCGAAAGGTTTTGAAATGCTTCTTATGGCTTCCCGGCATATACTTGCCGAATGTATGGACAACGGTATAGTGTGTCTTGCTATGCCGGTAAAAGTCGGCGATTTGGTCAATACGGTAGATATGATGCTGCGCGCGCAGCAGAAGTACCGGAAACAAAGGAGAGAGAAGCAGGGGGAGAGGAATGAGGAGGAGTCGGCCCTTATCATCAAGGCGAAGAAGATCCTGATGGATCGGAATAATATGACCGAAGGGGAAGCACACCGGTACATACAGAAGTGCAGTATGGACAGCAGTACCAGTATGGTGGAAATGGCGCAGATGGTGCTGGCTATGATGAAGTAAGGATCGGCCCATCAGGGACAGGAAGCCGGCATTGGGTGGAAACCGTAAACAGGATAGCAGGAGTAGGGCTTGGATTTTCCGGGGCGGCCTTAGCGGCGCTTTGGAAAATCCTTTTATTTTTTTGTTATAGGTTATAATTTATAGGGATTTTGATAATATATACATTTAAAATACAATTAAATCAAGAAAAATACCAATAAAATATTGACAATAGGCATTTAATAAGATAATATAATACATATAGTAAATATTACTGACAGACGAATGCAGTGGTTAAAAATACCCGAAAGATTTTTGGCTGGTATTATTGACGCTTCTTTTTTGAAAAAGGAGGAGAAATTTATGAGTAATGGAAGTGGGAATGGAAACGGGAAATTGGAGCAGATGGCCAGGAGCAGGCAGCAGGGGAATTCCGTGGAGGATGTGATCCGTAATGTATTGGGGGCGCAGGTAGGGGAATACACGGAAGAAATCCGTGATACCGTCCGGGAAATTGTTTCGGAAGCGGATCGGTTGGAGGAAAAGTATTCCGGGATGAATGTGTGTATGGCGGTGCTTCAGGAGATCGATGAGCAGTGCGGGGAAGATTCGGCGGCTCAGTTCCGCAGGATTTCCGACCTGAAATATATCGCAGGGCTGAAGAACCTGGAACTTTCCGGGGATGGGCTGACAGATCAGGGGATGGATGTTGAGTTTGTAAAGGAGATGCTGGCAAAGACGCATGAGACGGAGCAGCAGATGGCAGCAGATGCCACGGAACAGCAGGTAGAGGCGCTGAGGGATGAGCTTACTGTTACTTTCCCTGCGGGAAAAGAAGAGATTGCAGAGATTATGGCCCGGGCGGCGGCAGATGAGTCGTGGACACCCGTTTTAGAGAAAGCGAAGGCGGCTATGGACTGCATTACGGATAAGGACAGGGAAGATATGATGGTTCTGTCAGCGGCATTGTTCCTCAGTGAGCATCCGGAAATATCGGCAAAAGCTGCAGCGGCTACCGCTGTTGCAGGGATAGCGGAAGGTGAGGGCAGGAAGAACATGCATTTTATCTGGATGGCAATCCCTGCGGCGTTGGCAGTAATGGTGGCAGGGCTGCTCCTGATGTTTGTATCCGCCATTACGGGGCAATATATCCCGTTTAAACTCGGTGCCATGACAGTAGTGGTTTCCGGTTCCGTCCTCAGTGTACTTGCTTTGGCGGCAGTGGGAGAAACGGCATATCAGGCTGTGAAGAAAGCGATCCCTTATTTTAAGGAAGCGTGGGAGAAATGCGGCCCTTATGTAAAGAAGGCGGAAGAGAAAGTGAAAGCGGCGGTGGCATGTGTGCTCGGCACCGTGGCCGATAAAGTTTTCCGGCCGGCTATTTATTGGGTAAGCAACAGTGCGATCCCGGTTCTGAAAGAGAAAGTGTATTATCCGTTAAAGGACAGGCTGGAGCGGATGATGGACTGGCTGAAAGATAAAAAGGAACAGGTTATGGAGTTTATCAGGAACGCCGCTGCCGGGAAAGCCGAGGCAGAAGAGGAAACGGCGGAGGGGAAAGAGGATGAATTTGTTTGTACGGCAGAGGAGGAAGACGAGGACGAATGGGTATATGATAATGCGGAGTTTGAGTGATTAATATTAACGCATGCGTGTATTTGAAAATGTACGCATGCGTTAAAGCTTTTGCAGTTGGCTCTTTCTTCTTCTGTGCAGCCAGAGGCTGCCGGGAGGACACTGGGCGCCAACCGCACAGGAGGAAGTTTTCTAAAGTTCATTATATCGTCTCAGGGAGCTTAAATTTGCTGATCAGTGAATCCAGCGCTTCCGCCTGCGCGGACAGTTCTTCGCTGGTTGCTGAGGTTTCCTGTGCTGTTGCGGAATTAGACTCCACAACCTCAGAAATCTGGCTGATGCCCTGTTCTGCCTGTTCCATCGCCTCCGCCTGATCATTTGCCATCTCACTGATGGATTTGGAAGAGCCTGCAATCAGATCAATTCCCTCAACTACTTTGCTTATTGAGGCATTGACGACATCAACAGTCTTGTTCCCATCGGCGATCGATCTCAGTGAGGTTTCAATCAGAGTCCTTGTCTCTGCCGCAGACTTTGCACTCTGTTCCGCAAGCTGCCGGATCTGGTCTGCGACAACCGCAAATCCGCGGCCGGCGTCTCCTGCCCTTGCTGCTTCAATGGACGCATTCAGTGAGAGAAGGTTTGTCTGCGAAGCGATATCTTCGATCTCGGAGATAATATTGCCCACTTGCTGGGACGCCTCGTTGATGCGCGACATCGCTTCCATCATCGCTTTCATCTCTGTGCGGCTGTGCTCCGCTTCATCTGCATATGTACGTGCCTGTACGTAAGATTCTTCCGCATTGTTTGCAGTTACTTTGATGTCATCGGAGATTGTCGTGATTGTCGCCTGCATTTCCTCAACAGCGCCCGCCTGATCCATTGCGCCCTCTGCGAGGTTCTGCGAAGCTTCGGAGAGGTTTCCGGCTCCGGCAGACACTTGGTTTGCTGCCTCACTCACAAAGCGCATCGTCTCAACCATCTGTTTTTTCATAAGCTTCATTGCCGTCAGTATTGCCTCAAACTCGCCGACATACCTGCTTCTGTCTTTGCTGATAACCGCAAAATCTGCCGATGCCATATGATCCAATATCTCGGCTACATCATGAATGATAAACTGCAGGGACGCAGCCATATTGGTAGTCACAGTGACCATATCCGCAAGTTCGTCCTGTGTATCAACAGTCGGGAACGGTGATGAGAGATCCCCTTTTGCAAAGATATTCAGGCGCTGCATGATCTGGTCGAGCGGAGATGCGATGCTGTCTGCAATACCCCTGCCCAAAGAGATTGCAAAAATGATGGAAATTGTGATTATAACAACGATGACAACTGTAAGTCCGATAATGACTGCCGAGAGAATGTCTGTCACACTCTGTCCCTTATCTACCTTGATATCCATGATCTGTGTCAGCTCACTGTAGATCTGATTGTAGGCAGGTATCAGATCGTTCACTGCCCTTTCCTGGGCTAATTTGGACTGCTCCGTGTCTGCCGTAGACCCTTGTGCGATAATTTCCCCTTCAAGCTTCCAGTAGTCTGTCAACTGTGACTTGATGTCGTTGTACATTTTTTGGTTTTCCTCTGTAACCATGTAGGATTCCAGGCTTTCAAAATCCCTGGTAAACGCTTCCTTGTATGTCTCATGGTTTTGCATCAGAGAATTGACCGTGTCCAGATCATCATACCCGATAATTCCCCGCATTGCAGAACGCGTATCGGCAAACTGTGCCATTGCTTTTCCTACATCGCCCTGTGCAAACCCATAGTCAACAATTGCGTTTCCATAAATACACGACATGACAATCATGGTAATCAGGATAGCTGCTGAAACAGCGGTCAGCAGGCACGCAATTATGACGAATGCCCGGACAAGCCGATCCCTGATTTTTAAGTTGTTCATTCTTTTTAACATAATACCTTCTCCTTTATAAAATAATACTATACATTTGTCTGCTTCTGTATTATATCATGGGCGATACAAGGGCTTTTGAACACAGGAGAAACAAAATGTATATAATATATATACAATTATACACCTTTTCCGTCAACTTGTCTAATCTTTTTGTGCATGTCCAGGAATTTGTTTGTCTATCTAAGCCAGAGGATTTTTATAATCTTTTTCTCTTAGAGCGTGTCTGAAAAATTCTTTCCGACAGATGTGCATCACAATTTGTGGGAGATGAAAAGCATATATGCTTTGCCAAAGGAAGGGCGCAAAGTGGTGAAGCGGATACACTGCGTGCAGATGGTGGGAATGATTTTTCAAACATGCTCTGGGAATGCTGGGTATGAGGTTGTAATAGTTTAGGAGTATGTGCTATAATTTTAATGTAAAAAGGAGATTTTTATGAAAGACAGGTCTGCTGTTTGAATAGGGGTACAACCTGGACACGAAGCCGTTAGTGATAGATCTGTTAGTGATAAAAAAGAGGCTGCGGTGAAAATAGCAATGCGGTAAAATAGCAAATGAAAAAGGAAGTAAGAGGAGAAGTGGAGGTATATTTTAGACGGGTAGAAAGGGGTGTGCGAGGAATGGATATATTAAATAAAGAAGAGTTTTATACCATAGATGATATTTATGCCCTGCCGGACGGAGAGCGTGCAGAACTGATTGACGGGGAGATATATTATATGGATCCGCCGGGTTGGAAACACCAGAGAATGTCCGGCTACCTGCATAACGAAATATACAATTATATCAGGGATATGAATGGGGGATGTCAGGTGTTGGCGGCTCCTTTTGCAGTATTTCTGGATAAAGATGATAAAAATTATGTGGAACCGGATATTTCTGTTATCTGTGATAAATCGAAACTGGATGAGGACGGCTGCCATGGCGCGCCTGACTGGATAATCGAAATTGTTTCACAAAGCAGCAAAGCGAGGGACTATATGACAAAGCTGTTTAAATACCGTACAGCCGGTGTCAGGGAATACTGGATTGTTGATCCGGAAAAAAGATGGTTTCGGTTTACGGGTTTGAAAAGGATACGGTAGAACACTATAATTTCAGTGCGGATGTGCCGGTTGGGATATATAATGGATTTACAATAAAAATAGAACCGTAGGATAGGAAAGGAAGAAAAAGACAAGAAAGTGCTATATATAAGATAAGTTTTTGGTTGAAAAGAGCAAAAATTACGCCTATAATACTATTAAAAGGAAAACGGCATATGCCGATCCGGTACTCCGGGGCAATGGCCGGCATTATGGACAGTTAATGTTTTGCGGAAAGCGGGTGCCGGCCCGGTATATGCGGAACTGGAATAGGAGGCGTTAGGGAAATGACGATTCAGTCAGTATTCGATGATTCATTCAGGGTATACGGGAAAGTTTTTTCCGGTTTTGATGTTTCAGGGCTGGTGGAAGCTATGTTAAAGACGGAAGCGCCGGGGGATGCGGTAGTATACTATCCGTCTGTGGAAGAACTGGAGAAACTCCCTGTTGCCGAGACTGTGAAGAACAGTTTTTTCGGAGAACTTGACATGCAAATCGGTTATTGCAACGGGACAAACAACAAGCTGGATGCGGTGGAATATCACCGGTGTTCGGAGTTTGGCGTTGCAGTATCCGATTTGATTTTGTTATTGGGGAAACAGCAGGATGTGGAAATTTCGGAGGACGGGGGGACATTTACCTATGATTCCGCCAGAGTGGAAGCATTCCTTGTGCCGAAGGGGACGGTATACGAGATGTATGCGACGACGCTTCACTATGCGCCTTGCGGCGTAGACGGGCAGCCCTTCCGGAATGTGGTAATACTGCCGAAAGGGACCAATGAAGAGCTGACAAAAGAAAAAGGGGGACAGCCGGAGGACAAGCTATTGTTTGCCAGGAATAAATGGCTGATTGCCCATACAGACGCCGCCATCGCCGGAGCCTATAACGGCATAAAAGGTGAAAATATCGGGGTGTAGAGACGGAACTGGAATCAAAAAAACAGTCTCGGAACGGGAGTGCCCGGGAGAATTTTCAGATGCGCATTATGCAGATGAAAATTGCTCCCCTGTAGGGGCACGGGAGTGTAGAGACGGAACTGGAAACAAAACAGTCTCGGAACGGGAGTGCCCGGGAGAATTTTCAGATGCGCATTATGCAG
>CANDKY010000056.1 GCA_947385425.1 uncultured Lachnospiraceae bacterium
ACGTGCCCCTCCGAAAGCAAAGCAGGCTCCTGGTTTTTGGTTAACATAAGCTTTTAGTTTTGCCGAAAACCTTAAGTTAATGACATTGGGAGTGAACTGTAAGTGCGCCCAGCAAGGGTGCAGTGTTTAGCGGGTGGAAATCCCGTCCGGTAAGGTGCTAACCACATCACCGGTAGCGAACCTTGAGTATGCAGTGGCAACACTGCAGGCTAAGCGTAGGAAGTTAGGCAGTAGGGTCATAAGGCATTTTAGCAACGAAATCACAAATCCGTGTGCCGACATGGTTTACAGCATGGAAGGCAATACATGCATAATCGCTATGGTGAGATTATGTACGGCACGGCGGTGTTGGAAGTCAGCCATGCTGCACAATGACACTGCATCAACTGGGGAGAACCTGTAGTTTCCATATCAGATGGCGACATCCTAATGTATAAGTGGTATGTATGACAAGGAACGAAGGAATACAAATGAACTGCAGGTAGTCGGACAGCTGCATAGTACTGAGGAAGGTGGGCAATGCCACCGGAGGGAAGGCAGCTGCATAGGGCAATATCCTCCGGATAAACCGATACTGTATGCTGAGACAGGTAAAACGCCGGGAAAATGTTCCGGAGGAGAAAGCGGCATGCACACAGAGGCATACAGGCCATCAGCACTATGAAGAGCCGGATGCGGAAAAGCCGCACGTCCGGTTCTGTAGAGGGGCTTGTCTCGTAAGAGGCAAGTCTACTCGACTCGGGGAATAGGTTTTCCTTGTAATCATAAAAAAGGTATTGACATTAATAAAGTGCAGTGTTAAAATACAAATCAGTTAAAAATTGAAGACAGGACAATAAAACCGTTGAAGTGGAGATAACGGCAGATGTTGCACTCACAGAGAGCCGGAGGGGCTGAGAACCGGCAGGACGCAGTTTGTCAAATGGACCACGGAGGGCGCAGTCAAAGGCCGCATGGCTGAGTATTCTGCGACGTAAGGCATACGTTAGTTGCCAGGAATATGATGGTATTCCGGTAAGGGCAGGAAGAATGGAGAGAATAAAACAGGGTTTTCAGAAGGGAATCTGTTTTCGGAAGTTCTGATATTTTTGAAATTTTCCTGAAGCAAGGTGGCACCGCGGGGAAGTAAAATAAATTTGATTACTCCGTCCTTGGCATGATACAGATCTGTATCGTGCCAAGGACGTTTTTTTTGCGTGGAAACCCCGGGGGAGGTATAAGCGTGACTGGAAACAGCATATACCGAACCGATACCCCGGAACAATGTCTGGTCGTCATTATGGACAGATATTGTTCTGCAGGGAGAGGGTATCGGCCAGATATATGCGGAACTGGAATAGGAGGAAAAAATGTATTCGCCAACACTGGAGGAAGCAAAGGTTTATGCAGGGGTTTACCGGGCGCTCCCGGTCAGCCGGGTTATTTATTCGGATATCCGTACTCCCATCGAGGTTATGCGGATTTTGAAATCGGTGGGCAGGCATTGCTATATGCTGGAGAGCCTGGAGGATTCACAGCGGTGGGGGAGATATACCTTTCTTGGGTATGATCCGAAGTTAGAGATTACCTGCACGGACGGAGAGGTGTATTGCCGCACAGGGACGGAAAGGGTAAAGACGGGAACCGGCCCGGCGGAATGTATCCGCCGGATTCTGGAAGAGAATAAAAGTCCCAGGCTGGCCGGGCTGCCCGCCTTTACGGGCGGGTTAGTAGGATATTTTTCTTACGATTATATCAAGTACAGTGAACCGGGGCTGCATTTGGATGCTTTGGATGAGGAAGGCTTTAAGGATGTGGATATAATGCTTTTTGATAAAGTCATAGCTTTTGACAATCTGAAGCAGAAAATATTTTTAATGGCTAATATGAAGCTTGACGGGGATATAGAGGAGGACTATAAGAAGGCCCTGGAGGAACTGGATGCCATGGCGGCATTGGTCATGGAGGGGAAGCCGGCAGACATCCCGCCGCTTTCCATAGAATCGGAATTCCGCCCGCTTTTCGGGGAAAAAGAATATTGCCGGATGGTGGAGAAAGCGAAACATTACATCCGTGAAGGGGATATTTTCCAGGTAGTGCTTTCCAACCGTCTGGAAGCGGAGGTAAAGGGGAGCCTGTTCGATACCTACCGGGTGCTGAGGGCCGCGAACCCTTCGCCATATATGTTTTATTTCAGCAGCGATGATATGGAAATTGCAGGGGCATCGCCGGAGACGCTGGTTAAGCTGGAAAACGGGAAACTTTATACTTTCCCGCTGGCAGGCACCAGGCCCAGGGGGAAGACGGAAGCAGAGGATAAGGCTTTGGAAGAGGAACTGCTTGCCGACCCGAAAGAACTTTCGGAACACAATATGTTAGTGGATCTGGGAAGGAATGATATCGGGAAAATCAGCCGTTTTGGTACGGTGGAAGTGGAAAAATATATGTCTGTGGAACGTTTTTCACATGTGATGCATATCGGTTCCACTGTAGGCGGGCAGATAAGGGAGGATAAGGATGCGCTGGATGCTATAGGCGCGGTGCTTCCTGCCGGAACCCTTTCCGGCGCTCCAAAAATCCGGGCATGTGAGATTATCAACGAACTGGAAAATAACAAGAGGGGGATTTACGGGGGCGCTATCGGTTATATTGACTTTACCGGAAATATGGATACCTGCATTGCCATACGGATTGCTTTCCGGAAAAACGGGAAAGTGTTCATCCGTTCGGGGGCAGGGATCGTGGCGGACAGCATACCGGAAAAAGAATACCAGGAGTGTATCCAGAAAGCCAAAGCGGTGATGGACGCCCTGAAAACTGCGGAAGGAGGGATATTGGGATGATCCTGCTGATTGATAATTACGACAGTTTTTCCTATAATCTGTACCAGCTAATCGGAACAATCCGGCCGGATATCCGGGTGATACGCAATGATGAAATGTCCGTAGGGCAGATAGAGGAACTGGACATAAGCCATATTATTCTTTCACCGGGGCCGGGTCGTCCGGAAGACGCGGGCATTTGCATGGAAGCGGTGAGGCATTTCGCAGGAAGGCTCCCCATTTTCGGCGTATGCCTTGGGCATCAGGCGATATGCGGAGCGTATGGGGCGGAGATTACTTATGCAAGGCAGTTAATGCACGGGAAACAGTCAGAGATTTCCATTGATACGGAGAGCAGGATATTCCGTGGGCTGCCAGGGAAGATAAAGGCGGCAAGATACCATTCCCTGGCGGCCAAAGAAGGGACAGTGCCGGAAGGGCTGCTCATTACAGCGAGGGCTGCGGATGGGGAGATTATGGCGGTACAGCATAAGCTGTATGAAGTGTATGGAGTGCAGTTCCATCCGGAGTCAATAATGACGCCGGACGGGGAAAGCATATTGAGGAATTTTCTTGGAAAGTGAGTGTTGGGCGGCATTATGGACAGATGTTGTTCCGCAGGGAGAGGGTATCGGCCAGTTATATGCGGAACTGGAACAGGAGGAAAAAGAATGATCAAGGAAGCGGTACAGAAAGTAGCGGCAGGGCAGGATTTAACTTTTGACGAAGCGGAAAAGGTCATGGATGAGATCATGGGCGGCGGGGCATCGCAGATCCAGATGGCTGCATACCTTACCGCATTATCCCTGAAGGGAGAGACGATTGACGAGATCACCGCGTCGGCAGCGGGGATGCGCAAACACTGCATCCGCCTGCTGCATGACATGGATGTGCTGGAAATTGTCGGGACGGGAGGCGATAAGTCCAATTCTTTCAATATTTCCACCACATCGGCGCTTGTCGTATCGGCGGCGGGCATTCCGGTGGCAAAACACGGGAACCGTGCGGCCAGCAGCAAATGCGGCGCGGCGGATGTATTGGAAGCATTGGGAGTGGACATTACGGCCCCGCCGGAGAAGAGCAGGAAATTGCTGGAAGAGATCGGCATTTGCTTCCTGTTCGCCCAGAACTATCATATAGCCATGAAGTATGTGGCGCCGGTACGCAGGGAGCTGGGAATACGCACTGTATTCAATATTTTAGGCCCTCTTTCCAACCCGGCGGGGGCAAATATGCAGCTACTTGGCGTATATGATGGAAGCCTGGTGGAGCCAATGGCCAGGGTGCTTTCCCAGTTGGGAGTGAAAAACGCGATGGTGGTATATGGGACGGATGGCCTGGATGAAATTTCCATGAGCGCGGCCACGGACGTCTGCGAGGTACGGAATGGGAATTTCCGGAAATACACCATTGAACCGGAGCAGTTCGGGATGGCCAAGTGCAGCAAAGAAGCTTTGCTGGGCGGTACGCCGGAAGAAAATGCGGAGATTACCCGCGCTATTTTAAGCGGGGAAAAAGGGCCTAAGGCCGATGCCGTGATCCTGAATTCCGCGGCGGCGCTTTACGTTGCCAATCCGTCCCTGACGATGGAGGAAGCGGTAGGGAAGGTGAAAGAAGTGATAGACAGCGGAAAAGGGATGGAACAACTGGAGAATTTTATCAGGCTCTCCAATGAATAATTATTCTAAAAGCAAATTAAAAAGGGGTATAAGAATGGGAACGACGATTTTGGATGAGATTGCGGGGCGGACCGTGGCACGGGTGGAGGAGCAGAAGAGGGCAAGGGATTTGCTTTCCGTCAGAAAGGAAGCGGAAGGGATGGATGGCCGGACGGGATTCCCTTTCCGGCAGGCGCTGGCCAAGCCGGGGATTTCCTTTATCTGTGAGATAAAAAAGGCATCCCCCTCCAAAGGGGTGATTGCGGAAGATTTCCCTTATCTTTCCATTGCCAGGGAATATGAGGAAGCAGGGGCGGAGGCGGTTTCCGTGCTGACGGAGCCGTATTATTTCCAGGGGAGCGGCAGATATCTGCAGGAAATTTCCGGGGAGGTTTCGCTTCCGCTTCTGCGGAAGGATTTTATAGTGGATGAATATCAGATATTTGAGGCAAAAACCATCGGGGCATCGGCAGTGCTGCTGATCTGTGCTTTGCTGGAAGAAAAGCGGCTGGAGGAATATCTGGCCATAGCCCACAGCCTGGGGTTATCCGCATTGGTGGAAGCGCATACGGAAGACGAGGCTGCGATGGCGTTAAAAAGCGGGGCGGGGATTGTCGGGGTGAATAACCGGAACCTGAAGACATTTGAGGTGGATATCCGTACCAGCGCCAGGCTGCGGCGCCTGATACCGGAAGGGGTACTGTTTGTATCGGAGAGCGGTATCCGGACGCCGGAGGATGTAGCGGAGTTAAAGAAGTATAAGACGGATGCCGTGCTGATCGGGGAGACATTTATGCGGAGTGCAGACAAAAAGCGGCAGTTGGGGCTGCTGCGGGGAACCGCGGATGAAAACGGCAGGCAATGACAGGTGTGTGGGTTACAGATAACTGCGTCCGGATAAGCGGGGAAAGCAGGGATTACCGGGATTGTTTGCGGAAGGGAACGGGATGGAGGGGAATGGAAGAAAGCATGCCGGATAAAAGGGGATCCTCCGGATTGTCTGTGAAAAGGAAGGGAATGAAGAAAAAGTAATTAAGAAAAGATTTCCTTATCAGAAGAAAATAGCGGAATGGGGGAGAATGAAGAGTATGACGAAAATAAAAATTTGCGGTCTGAGGAGGGAGTGCGATGTGGGTTATGTAAACGAAGCCTGCCCGGAGTATGTAGGTTTTGTCTTTGCAAATACCAGAAGGCGTATAACTGTGGAGGATGCGCGGCGGCTTAAGAGGAACCTCAGAAAGGAAATACAGGCGGTGGGTGTATTTGTGGAGGAAGAGCGGGAGAAGGTGGCATGGATGCTGCAGGAGGGTATCATAGATATTGCCCAGCTCCACGGCGGGGAGCCTGCGGAATATGCAGAGTGGCTGAAAAGGAATACCGGCTGCCCGGTAATCAAGGCGCTGCATCCGGAAGAAATAGGACGCAGCATGCCGTATAACGTTAAAAGCTGTACTCAAATACAAATACAGAACCAAGGGCGGGATTTTTACAGGGAATATATAGAGGCCGGTGTGGATTATTTCCTGTTTGACAGCGGCAGCCGCACGCAGGCAGGAGGAACCGGGAAGGTATTTGACTGGAGCCTGATACCGGAAGGGGGGCATCCGTTTTTCCTTGCAGGAGGACTGAATGCAGGGAATGTAGAGGAAGCAGTCCGTGCGGTGTCGCCTTATGCCGTGGATATCAGCAGCGGCGTGGAGACGGACGGATGCAAGGACAGGGAGAAAATATTGGAGATTGTGAGGAGGATTCGAAATGTCTAAGGGAAGATACGGCGGGCACGGCGGGCAGTATGTGCCGGAAACGCTGATGAACGAGATCATAAAATTGGAAGAAAGCTATGAGTTTTATAAAAAAGATCCGGAATTTAACAGGGAACTGGAAAGCCTGCTGAAAAATTACGCAGGGCGCCCGTCGCTGTTGTATTATGCGGAGAAGATGACAAAGGATTTGGGCGGTGCAAAAATATATATTAAGCGTGAAGATCTCAACCATACCGGCTCCCACAAAATCAACAATGTGCTTGGGCAGGCGCTGCTTGCCAAAAAGATGGGGAAGACGAGGGTAATCGCGGAAACCGGGGCAGGGCAGCATGGGGTGGCTACGGCTACGGCCGCGGCATTGCTTGGCCTGGAATGTGAGATTTTCATGGGGAAGGAGGACACGGAGCGGCAGAAACTGAATGTGTACCGGATGGAACTGCTGGGGGCTAAGGTGCATCCGGTGACGACAGGGACACAGACCCTGAAAGATGCGGTAAACGAAACGATGCGTGAGTGGACGAAACGGGTGGACGATACCCTTTATGTACTTGGCTCCGTGATGGGTCCGCACCCGTTTCCGATGATTGTCAGGGATTTCCAGAGTGTCATCAGCAGGGAGGCGCGGGAGCAGATATTGGAATATGAAGGGAAACTTCCGGCGGCAGTGGTAGCCTGTGTGGGCGGCGGGAGCAATTCCATGGGAATGTTCTATAACTTTATAGAAGACAAAAATGTGCGGCTAATCGGCTGCGAAGCGGCAGGGAAAGGGATCCATACGAAATACCATGCCGCAACGATAGCGAAAGGGACACCGGGTATTTTCCATGGGATGAAGTCCTATTTCTGCCAGGATGAATATGGGCAGATAGCCCCGGTTTATTCCATATCCGCGGGATTGGACTATCCGGGTATCGGGCCGGAACATGCATACCTGCATGACACGGGGCGGGCGCAGTATGTGCCTGTTACGGATGAAGAAGCGGTGGAAGCTTTTGAATACCTGGCGCGTACGGAAGGCATAATCTGCGCTATAGAGAGCGCCCATGCGGTAGCGCACGTATGTAAGATAGCTCCGGATATGAATAAGGACGACAGCATTATAATCTGCCTGTCGGGGCGCGGTGACAAAGATGTGGCGGCAATTGCAAGATACAGGGGGGTGGATATCCATGAATGATCAGGCAGGGAACAAGAAACAGGACGAAATCAGAATAAAGGATGCATTCTGTCATGGAAAAGCATTTATCGGATTTGTGACAGGCGGCGATCCTTCGATGGAAAAAAGCGAAGAATATATTTTAAAGATGGCGGAAGCGGGATGTGACCTGATTGAAATCGGGATACCTTTTTCCGATCCGATTGCGGAAGGGCCGGTTATCCAGGAAGCGAACCTCCGGGCGCTTACGGCAGGGGCCACGACGGATAAACTCTTCCGGCTGGCGGCAAACGTGCGGAAGAAAACAAGAGTACCGTTAGTATTCCTCACATACCTGAACCCCGTATTCCGGTATGGGTACGAAGTATTCTGCGCGAAGTGCGAAGAGAGCGGAGTGAACGGGCTGATTATTCCGGATATGCCCTATGAAGAGAAGGGGGAGCTGCTTTCCATTGCCAGGGAACATAAAGTGGATATCATTTCCCTGGTGGCGCCCACCTCAAAGCAAAGGATCCAGACGATTGCATCGGCGGCCACGGGGTTTGTCTATGTGGTATCTTCCATGGGGGTGACCGGGGTGAGAAGCGAAATTGAGACGGATCTGGAGGCGATGCTTTCGGCGGTGAAAGCCGTTACGGATGTACCCGCCGCGGTAGGGTTCGGCGTAAGCACACCACAGCAGGCGGCCAGGATTGCCAAAGAGGCAGACGGGGTTATTGTCGGCAGTGCGATCGTAAAACTGATTGCAGAATATGGGGAAGATGCGGGCAGATATGTGTATGATTATGTGAAGGGCATGAAAGCGGCCATTGATGTATGAAGGGTGAAGAGGATTTCTGGAGCGTGTTTGAAAAAATGCTTTCCGGCAGATGTGCGTCGAATCTCTTCACACTGAAGAACGCAAGGACAGTATTCTTCACGGATCGTTTATGACGCCATAGGCAGCATGACGGGAAGGGGGGAAGAAAAGCTTCCGTCATGCTGCCTATGATGGATGCATCAGCCTTATCTTACATGCCCGGCATTGAGTAGCTGCAAAAGCCCATCCTGAAGGACCTGGGAGCAGTTTAGGCCCCGTTTTTCCGCCAGGGCAGCCATCCATGCAGGAAGTGAGACATTTTTACGGACAGATCTGGTGTCGGTTGCTGCCCGGTATGCGAATGTATCAATGCGGATGATGGAGAAGATCGCATTTTCCGGGATGTCCAGATCATGCTGTGGAGTCGGAGCTGGGATGTCATTTCCCTCATCTTCTGCTACAACAAGCCATCCACTGGCGGCATCGGTGATCATTTCAATGGCATCATCAATATCGTTTCCAGTAGTGATGCATCCGGGAAGATCGGGAACTTTGCAGTAGTATTTTGTTCCATTCTCACTTGGTACAAATGTTGCGGTATAGATATATTTCATAGTTCCAGCCTCCTTTGCTGGCGGTAGGGAGGATTACACAATTTAAGTATGTTCATTGGAAAGCATTTCATCCGCCGCCGACACGGACATCATATATAATCCCGGCAGCAGTTTAAGGCCCAGTTCCGGCACGGAATAGGATATGATATATTCCAGCTTGTTCCAGTTGCCGCTTTCGTAACTGATGGCAATATCCAGGAGCCTCTTTAGAAAAGTATCCTTACCGGACAAAGCATCCCGTACCTGGGACGGAATGTGGATATTGTTTACAATATCTTTCAGGTTTGCGGCACTGTTTGAGAGGATGGAAAGCATACCTGTGGAGTATGCTGCGGAGGACAGTTTTTGCCGTCCGGCTTCCCGGGCCATTTTTTCGCACATAAAGGCCCGTATCAGGGCGGAACGTATCTGCTCGTCCGATTTTGTGTTTGACATGTCACGCAGCAGGATCAGCATAACCCATCGGCGCACTTCATCATCCCCCAT
Organism: uncultured Lachnospiraceae bacterium; assembly: GCA_947385425.1. Classification (GTDB taxonomy): domain Bacteria; phylum Bacillota; class Clostridia; order Lachnospirales; family Lachnospiraceae; genus Kineothrix. Next base: position 9,278 of record CANDKY010000056.1, read on the forward strand.
CAGGACAAGGGCGTGCTTGATGGAGGTAATGTTGTTGCCCCGGTAATATTGGAGCGAGTTCATTCTTTTCAGCAGTTTATAAGTCATATGCGCATCGGAGTTGATGACCCAGGCGATGTTATCCAGGTTAATGTCGTCCGCCGTCAGTTCTTTTGTGAGTTTCTGGTAGGAAACCGAAGAAATTTCCATGCTGTTCTTTTTCATCATAACGGGCTTTGAGAAATAATATCCCTGAAAGAGCTGGCAGCCCAGCGACTTGGCTTCCTGCACGTCTTCCTTTGTCTCCACTTTTTCCGCAAGCAGGGTTATGCCGGCGGAAAGCAGGGCAGGGGCAAAAGAAGCGCGCTGCTTACTGGTGGTGTCTATGAAATCTATTTTGACGATATCGATCAGGGAAAGGACTTCCTCGGGAAGCCGATCGCCGGTATAGTCGTCCAACGCCACCTCGAACCCGGCATTTTTCAATGTATAAAGCATTTCGATGACTTCCATGGTGAACACGACGCTTTCCAGGATTTCAATGACAAACTGCCCCGGATCCAGCAGGTAAGTAGCTTTGTTCAGCAGGTCGCCTTTTGCAAAATTAACAAAAGCCTTTTTACCGTTTGTGAGTTCATTCATCCCAAAGTTCAGGATGGATTCGGAGATAACCGTGCTGGTAGCGACTTCATCCCCTACGGTAACTGCGTTGGAAGCGTTCTGGTCGGTGCTGCGGTATAGAAGTTCATAAGCCTGTACTTCCCCTCCGGCGTCATAAATGGGCTGTCTTGCAATATAAACGGAAGACTGGCTTTCATTGGCAGGCGTTTTTTGCGGAGAGCGGCTGTTTGAATATATTCCCATATTTTATAATCCTTCCTTTAGAAAACAAACATAATTATGCCGTGGAATCATTGTAATTCGTTGCCGTACACGGTAAACGTGAAGAGGCCGCGGCTGTTGATATCTTTTTCCTAATTGTAATTTTATCACAATACTTTTTATTATTATATAGTACTTTTACCAGAAAAAAAAGAAGAACCTTTTCATATTTCTGAAAGAATATGTCCATAATAACCAATAAAGGAAATATTACAGTATAAAGGAAAAGGAGCGGGATGTTATGATGGCTTACATCAATGCGTTTTGGGTAGGAGGGCTGATCTGTGCCCTGATACAGATATTAATGGAAAAAACAAAGATGATGCCCGGGCGGATTATGGTGCTGCTTGTCTGCCTGGGAGCAGTGATCAGTGTGTTCGGTTTTTATGAGCCTTTCCAGGAATATGCCGGGGCAGGCGCATCGGTGCCGCTGCTGGGGTTTGGCAATGTGCTGATGAAAGGGGTAAAAGAGGCAGTGGATGAATCCGGTTTTATCGGTATCTTCCAGGGCGGATTCAAGGCAGGGGCGGTAGGGACCTGCGCGGCATTGGTATTCGGTTATCTGGCAAGCCTTGTTTTTAACCCGAAGATGAAGAAATAAAGGGCTTCCGGAAGGAAAGCATATCGCTCAGGGCAGAGATCCTGAGCGATATTATTTAGAAAAACGGAATGGGTTTTTGATGAATTACCCTTATATCGTTACAATAACGCCGCCGTCATTGGCATACATACTGCTGATACCTGCCGTATCCATGATTACCGTGTCGCGGACATTGATTTTGTCCAGGATCATGTCCCTTACCATTTCCGCACGGGGCAGACAGTTGCAGTGGGTGATCATAAGCACCCTTTCTGCCGGGTTTTCCGTTTCTTTTATGACTGCCTCCGCCATTTTCGCCAGACCTTTCTTAATTCCTATTGCCTGGCCTTTCTGGGCAATTTCGCCCTTTACGCCTGTCATCAGCGGCTTAACGTTCAATGTGGTGGCGACCAGGGCTTTTACTCCGGACAGCCTGCCGTTTTTGCGCAGCGTTTCCAGATTGTCCAGCACAAAAAATGTTTTCATACTGTCCCGCAGCTTTTCCAGTTCCCTGACAATTTCGTCAAAGGGCAGGCCGTTTTCTTCCAGTTCCATTGCTTTTCTGGCAATCTGGGTTTCGCCGCAGCTTGCGGATTCGGAATCGCAGATAAAGATATCTTTCTCGCCGTATTTTTCATGGTAGAGTTCCTTCCCAAGCTGGGCGCTGTTAAAGCTTCCGCTTAACTTGGAGGAAAGCGTGACCACATAAATCCTTTCTGCCTCACAGTGATAAGCCTCCCTGTACTTTTCAGGGGAAGGGCAGGAGGATTTCGGACAGGTGGGGCACGCAGCTACTTTTTCCAGAAATTCTTTCTGGTTAAAATTTTCATCATCCATAATCCGGTAGTCGCCTACTTCCAAGCCCAAAGGGACGATTTCAAACCTCCCGTCTGCTTTATATTCTGCCGGCAGCTCGCAGCAACTATCCACTACTATTTTATAACTCATATCCTAAACCATGCCTTTCCTTCCGGTAATTGGAAACAAAATGATATTAAATACTACAGTCGAAAGCTATTGATGCTGTCCGATGTAGTTTCGGTTACTACTTATGATAACACGGCCGGGACAGTTCTGTAAAGGGGGAACGCAATTTTAATTGACATTATTTATCGGATCCAATATACTATAGAAAATTTCATGTTGTGTCCGGGGTACGGGCAAAACATGACGCAGATTGGGATGGCATTTTACAGAAAGCAATAGCGGCGGATTATTGGGATAGGAGAGGGAATGAAAGCTTACCGGATATCGGATCTTAAAAATTTTATGAATAAATTACTGCTGTCTGACAGTTTTGACTATTTTCTTTTGGAAGAGGGAACGATAGTAACCTCCAACGTTTTTCAGATAGACGGGCATGTGCAGAAAGATTTTTATACAAAGGAGGAGCAGGAGGATCGGACGATCTGTCCTTATGATTTTTCGCTGTGGAAAGATATCCGCCCCTTTTGTGTCCAGATTATCAAGGGCAAAAGGACGCCTTTGAGTTTTAAGTTCGTACTTTTGCTTCTGCCGGAACATATGGGACGTATTTTGGCGGGAGGGGATTTTCACGATCAGGGGAATCAGGTGAAGTCTTTCACGCTGACAGTCAGATATGACGGGAGCAATATAACTCTTGTTACCGGGCTGTCTACCACATCCTTTCTTATGGATAAGACGCCGGAACAATTATGGGACAGCGCATTTGCCAGGTTTATGGATAAGAAACAGATCTCCTGGGAAGAGATCTAGAGCATTTTTCAAACATGCTCTGGTACTCCATCCGGTCAGAAATTAGATTTCCGCTCTGCCTGTTCCGCACCATTGCCGCGTTAAAATTTCTGGTCGATGCACCACATCGCCGTCGAAATTTTGCCTTGCACTGGCACGAACCATGCAAAGCGGAAAGTATTTTTTAAACACGCTCTAAAAATCATGCTCCGCATCGTGGCAGTGATGCCCGTTTTGCGAGTTGTCCGGGGAAACAGTTCCGGCAGGGCTGTCCACGGTGTGGCTGTGGTGCCCGGAATGCTGTCTGGTCAGTTCCCTGATTTCCTGGATGGAATGGTGCATACAGCCGCTGATGGTGGCATCAGGTTCTACTTCCATCAGTGCCTGGATGGCAAGGTATTTTGCAGGGCTTAAATTCAGGTGGTGTGCGGTGTCCCTGGTAAGGGGGTCGATGGCGAAGCACTCGACCTGCGCCCCGGTATGGTGTAACTGCACTGCGGACTCTATATTGGAAAGCATCGTTTCATCACTTTTCGGGCTGTCTGACTGCAGGGTGACGGATATCAGGCTGTCATCCTTTGCATATCCGTCCTGTATGATCTGCCCCATAAGGATAGCTATGGCTTCTTCGTATTTTTTGTTGCGGATATCTGTTTCACGGAGGATGGTTTCCCCGTCCATATTGTAGGCACAGGTATCAATAACCCTGTCAAAACGGTTCAGGATAATTTCAATGGAAGGGTTTACTTCTATAGCAATATATGCGCTTGGCGTACAGTAAAGGCGGTATGCGAATAAACCTGAAAAAAGCAGGATGGCAATGGAGGCAAATGCGCAGGAAAGACAGCGGGGGGTAATACGGCGCTGCTCTGTATTGCGCTGCAGGGTTACTTTTTTCGGGTTTTGCAGGTTTTGCAGGTAATCCATAGTAGTTGTTTTCAGAGTGTCTTCAGCCTGTATGCTGTCAAATGCCGTTTTCAGTTTACCTGTCAAAAAATTCACCTCCCAACTCGTCTTTTAATTGAGCCTTTGCACGTGACAGCCACGTATAAATTGTATTTTCACGTCTGTTCAATATCTTTGCTATTTCGACTGCGGTATATCCTTCGTAATAAAAGAGATAAATGACATTTTTGTAGTTATCCGGCAGTTTTAACACGGCTTCCAATATATCTTTATGGTCTTCCTGTATGTAGGAAGGTTCCGGTTTGATATCCTCCAGGGAACACACTTTACGCCGGAAAAAGCTTTTGAACACATCTTTGCAGGCGTTTATGGCAACCCGAATAAGCCATGCCTTTTCGTGGTCATCGCTTTCAAAAGGGGCGTCATGGAGGAGGTATTTTAAAAAGACCTCCTGAAAGACATCCTCTACATCACTGTAGTTTTTCAAGTGCATAAAGCAGACGCGGCGGATAGTATCGGCATACTTTTCAACCGCCCTCTCCGCCTCGCTGTTACTTCTCATAAGAATACTCCTTGTTTCATTTGTCCGGTTTCTACAGTGTGTTGCCTATGGCTGCCGCCGCTATATTTAATAGCAGTAGTCATTGTGGTGGTCATGGCCGTCGCCATAGTAGTGTCCGCACTGGTCATGATAGTCATGGCCGTCCCCGTAATAATGGTCATATTCCGTATGGCAGTCATGGCCGTCGCCATAGTAATGGGTAACGACACAACCGTCTTCATGTACATGCTCCCCGATTGTGGTGCATCCCTCTACCGTACATACAGGGGCTACAACAGGGGCAGTGGCAACGGTATTTGTCTGTGCGGGAGCTGTGTAGGCCGGTGCGGGAGCGGTATAGGTCGGCGCAGGCGCTGTATAAGTTGCCTGGGACTGGTAGCCGCCGTGATGTCCGCCGCCATGGTGGCCGCCTCCATGATGTGCCATAGCTGTTGCAGGCATCATGGCTACAGCGGCCACCGTGACCATCAGTGCTGCAATAATACGTCTTTTCATAACAATTCTCTCCTTCTATTTTTGTTTTTTTGCCGGATGGAATACCCGTCTGATTATAATACGAAACAGGAAGGGGAATCCTTTCATAATTTTTGGAAAATATCATCTTTTCCATTTATCCGGTTTGTATCCTTTCTGCTGCAGGTTTGTGCGGAATGCTTCCGCAAAATCAAGAAATCTTTCCATTTCGTCTGGCTGGTGGATGTTTTTCGGCCCATATAAGGTTTTGGAGCTTGTACCGCCGATATTCAGCAATTCCCCATAATCCCCCGAGCCTTTTTTATACTGGAAACATAATTGATGGATCTTTGGATCATAAGATACATTGCTAATATTATCCATATTAACATAAAACGGTTCGGAATGATTTTGTAAAGCTGCGTCGATCTGTACAAGGACCAGGCTGAAATCGTTTTGCCTGAACCCGGCGATGTAATAGGAAAACGTAGTTGTACTTGTATCATACACAAAACCGCTTTCAAATTTTGAAGCTGACATATAAGCATACAGGATTTCATATGTATCCCCGTTTTTGACGGCTTCGTTAAAAATTTCCCGCATTTTTTGTTTCTTTACTGTACAATCCGCTGCATCATATTCCGGCCCTTTTGGCTTCTTTGAAAATAGTCCCATACTTCTTTTCTCCTTTTTAGGATAATGTGATGTCTGAAAATAACTCTCCGACTGTAACACAAGGAACTTCTTTAAATTGCTTTAACTGTTTATCGTTTGTTAAAAACAAATCACATTCGGCTAAACATGATATTTGGCTGTCATATTTTGTTTTCTTTTTTTCGCATCTATACTTCCTGATGCCTTACTGTTTTACTGGCAAAAGGCTGTGTCGCTTCAAAGCGGGATGCTTCTGCATTGATTTTTTCTGGTGTCCTAGCAGCAATTATATTTATATTATATCCGAATAGAAATTTCATAGCAAATAAAACTTCTCTGAACAGAGCAACGTACTGCTGCGGCAGGTCTGTTCCTTACTGGCATGAGGATTGGGGAATTGTGTGCTTTCGTAACTGCGGCATAAAAGAAAAAAGACGGGAATGTCCGTCTATCAACATTTCCGCCTGCCTAAATAACAGTACACTAAAATACATATAAATATATGCTGGAATACACATAAAAACGTGCGCTAGAGGATTCGAACCCCCGACCTTTTGGTCCGTAGCCAAACGCTCTATCCAGCTGAGCTAAGCGCACATTTGCAATACTTCATATTACTATGAATCACTCGCAACATCTTTAGTCTATATGATTTTTTTGAATTTGTCAAGTCGTTTTTCGATTTTTTTATTAAATCTGCCGAATCTGCATGAATCTCCAGAAATGGGAACACGGTAATGTTAGGTATCCTGGTTTCACAGTAGTTCATTGAATGGGAGTTTACAAAACAGAAGGGGCGAAAGGACCGTGAGAGAAAAAGAGGTTGAGAAAAGTAACCGATGTGTGTATAATGAAAAAGCAACTGTAAAATTTTAAGATTATCCCGCGCCTGGCGGAGGGGCCCAGGCTGGTTTCGGCGGGTATCCGTAATTGGGGAAGCGCTGAAAATGCGGGGGCTTATATGTATGGGGCAGGAAGAATGGGTTTAAAGGAACAGAAGGGCAGTAAAGAGGACGGAAAGAAAAAGTATATATGGGCGGTAGCTGCCGTAGCCGGTATCCTGGCTGTGGCGGGCGGCTGTGCGGGCTTTAAAATGGCATCGGACCGGAAAGAAGCGGCGGTTGAGGCGGCACGCCTGGAGCGGAACAGGGAAAATCTGGCCAGGGAAGAACAGGAGGAGCATGATCAGGTGCTTGGGCATTCTGTGGCATCGGGGCTTCATGTTTTCGAGACGATTGGGAGACGGCCGTCTTCGGTGGAAGTGGCGGAGGAAAACCCCGATGATTTTGTTACCGTGGAATCCTGCCTGGTGGATAACGAGACAAGCAATATTACACTTAAGTTTTCCGCGGAGGGGATTCCGGAAAGCGATGACAAATATTATTATCTTTTTACTTTGAGGGCTTTTTATGACAGCATCCCCGATGATATATCCCCGGCTATGAAGAAAAGGAAGAGCGAGAATGTGGAATTCCAGTTTTCCAGGCATTTCGGGAGTGTCAGCGGGATACTTTACAAATATGTGGTCGCGGTTAAAGTGGACGGGAAATATGTGCCGGTGAGCAAGGCGTGTTATGTGACGAATCCCGGGGAAATTGCATCTTACCATTCAAACGGTGATACGCCTTCCTCCAAGAAAGGGCTTTTGGTGGCGCCGGATAAGATACAGTCCCAGGAGATTGACGATCTGGGGGTAAAGCATGCGGCGTACAATATTCTGATGTCCCGCATCCTGGGCGAGGCGGAGGATGACGCCTATGAGCCGGTCAAATATACATATAACGGTAAGGACTATTATTTCAACGGACAGGTAATGGCGGAATATGACATGGTATTCCGTACACTGACCGATAAGGGGATTGAGATCACGGCGATTATACTAAATGATGTGTCGGCATCCTATCCTGAAATGATCCATCCCCTGGCCCGTTCCGGCATCGGGACGGCGCCGTATTATGCGTTTAACGTATCGGATATGGAGGGGATGGATTACCTGTCGGCGATCATTTCTTTCCTGGCGGAACGGTATTCCGGGAGGGCAAACGGCAGAGGGGTTGTCGCTAACTGGATCATCGGCAATGAGATCAATGCCAGGATAGAATGGAATTATATGCGTTATGTGGGGCTGGAGACTTATGTGCGTGAATATGTGAAAGCTTTCCGCGTATGCTATGGGTGTATCAAGAGCATAAACAGCGCCAGCAGGGTATATATTTCCCTGGATCAGCAGTGGAACCGTTACAAGGGCGGTTACGGCAATTATAATGCAAAGGATATCCTGGATGAGTTTAACAGGCAGATCAGGGAGGAAGGGAATATTGACTGGGGCCTGGCAATCCATCCATATAATGTCCCGCTGGATTCCCCTTATATATGGAAGGAATCGGAATATGTGAAGGATTCCGCCGATACGCCTGTGGTGACGATGGCAAATATTGATGTGGTGACGGATTATCTGAAACAGGAGGAATTCCTGACAGCGGACGGTGAGGTACGTTCCGTTACTTTGAGCGAACTGGGGTATACTTCGGATCAGGGGGAGGATTTGCAGGCGGCGGCCATTGTCTATGCTTATAAGGCGGCAGAGGATAATCCTTATATTGATTCGGTCCTGTTTTCCAGGCAGACGGATGCGGAGGAGGAAATGGAAGACGGGCTGGCGCTTGGTATAAACCGTTTGGACGGCACACATAAATATGTGTATGAGGTGTATAAATATATGGACACGGAAGAGGAGGAAAAGTATACGGATTTTGCAAAAGAAATAATCGGCATTAAGGACTGGTTTTGATAAAAATTTCCGCCGGCGGCTGTTTTGCCGGCAGGGAAAGAGGTAAAAAATGATGCAGAGCGGAAAGCGCGGGGATAATTTCCGTCCGGATGAAGTACTGAGAGAAGGAGTGGGAAGATGGACATAATAGTACAGATTTTGGAGAAGATACCACGGAGGATAAAGGCTTGTTTCCTGAGCGGATTGGGATTCGGTTTTCTGACGCATATGGTGATGCTGACGCATAAGCTGCCGAACTGGGATGACCTGGGCAATTACAATGCTTTTGGTGTGGGCGGTGAGTTCGGCAGGTGGGCCCTGCGCTTTGTGCATCCGTTGGGAGGCATCTGGAGTAATCCATGGATTAACGGGGTGCTGACACTTGTACTTTTGTCAGTGGCTTTTTGCTTCTTTTATGAAGGGCTGGAGTTAAAGAGTATCACTTCGGCCGTATTGTTTCCTATGATATTGATGACGTTTCCAAGCCTGGCCAGTGTCCTGACATATATGTTCATGGCGGATTTGACCGGATTCAGTATATGCCTTGCCGCAATCGCGTTTTATCTGGCAAGGCGGTATCCGCGCGGTTTTTTGTGGGGGGTTCCGTGTCTGGTGTTCAGTATGGGGATATATCAGTCCCATATTTGTTTCACTATTTCGGCGCTGCTGATGGCATTGTTGACTGATTCACTGAAGGCGGAGAATACGTTTGGGAAGCTGATGAAGCGGGGGGCTTCTTATGCGGTTATGCTCTTGGGAAGTACGGTCCTTTATTACATAGTCGCCATTGCCCGTTACCCGCAGTTGGTCATGACGGAACAGAACGGGATTGGTTCTATGGGGCATATCAGCCTGCTCCGGCTCCCGAAGCTGGTGGTGAAGGGGTATCTGAGGATTGCAAGGTATTTTCTTTTTGGCAGCTACAGCTTCCAGAGCGGTTTTATGCATGTATGCAATTTGCTGGTATTTATTGTTTTGATTGTTTTGTTTATTCTGGCAGTACGAAAAAAGGAAATTCATAAGAAGAGGGGGAATTTTGTTTTTTCCCTAATGTGTGTGTTCCTGTTCCCGCTGGGGATGAGCTTTGTGGATATCATGGCGCCGGATGCGAATTTTTCGATGCTGATGATTTACCAGTTTGCTTTTTTCTATGCGGCTGTCTTAGTCTTGTATGAGCAGCTTGGCAGGACAGGGAAGCGGCTGCAGGAATTGGTTTCTCTGGCGGGGCTTTTGCTGGTTTTACTGACCGGTTATGGGGATTTCCTTGTTACGAATGAGGCGTATTTCCGTATGGAGATGACTTATGAGAGGGTTTACGCTTATCTGACAAGGATTATGGTCAGGGTAGAGAGTATGGAAGGGTATCAGGCAGGGGATCCGATACTTCTTGTGGGCACCTTTGACGAGGAGAGCATGGCCGGGTATCGGATGGAGGAGGAAAAATTCTACGATTATTCCGGCGTTGCCCTGGAGTACGGCCTGATGACCCCGGGGGCAAGGGAAAATTTTATACGGATTTTCTTTGGAAGGCAGATGGAATATGCCCCGGAAGAGACGGATGAGATCAAGGCAAGCCCGGAATTCCAGTCGATGGCTGTGTATCCTTCGGAAATGTCCATAAAGAAAATCGGGGGACGGTGGATTGTGCGGATAAGTTAATGACATTGGTTATGGACAGCAGCAGGGAAGGAAGCCGGCAGAAACTAATTTCCGCTTGACAGAGCAGGAAATTCTATAGGATAATATAAACTAAGAATATTTTACCCTAATGGCAAGGGCGGAGGTTCTTTTACGGGCGCATCTATTTGGTTCGTTATCCGCGGTATCAGAGAAAGTGGATGGTGTGTAAGTATGAAAATGAAAGATTTTGTGGATGTGAGGAAATTACAAAGGATCCAGGATCAGTGTTCGGATGCGACAGGGCTGGCGGCGGTTGTTGTGGATACAGAGGGGAATGAGCTGACGAAGGGGAGCAATTTTACGGATTTTTGCATGAAGTATACGAAGGGCAGTGAGGAAGGGAAAGCGCGCTGCAAGCCATGCGGTTATGACGGCAAGGGTACATATCTGTGTCATGCCGGCCTGGCGGATTTTACGGCGGATATAGTTGTCGAGGGAGAGAAGGTCGGGGCGGTAATCGGCGGTCAGGTGCTGGATCGGGAGCCTGACGAGGAGAAGTTTAAGGGGCTGGCGCAGGAATTAGGGATTGATCCGGAGGAATATATCCGGGCGCTGCGCAAAGTACCTGTCCGGACGGAGAAAGCGATCCGGGCCGCAGCCGGGCTGCTGGCGGAGGTGATAAACCAGGCGGTAAACCAGGCGTACCGGGACAGCCTGGCCGGCGGCCGTGCGGGAGGCTTTGGGGAGGAGCTGGAGAACGCAACGAAAACGGTGGATATCATCAACCAGAAGACAAAAGAGCTGGACGGTATTGCGACAAAGCAGAATATTTTGTCTTTAAATGCGTCTATAGAATCAGCCAGGGCAGGAGTGGCGGGTGCAGGGTTTGCCGTGGTGGCAAAACAGATGGGGGATCTGGCTTCCCAGTCCGCAGGGATTTACCGGGAAATCAGTGAGTCGGCACAGAAAATCCGGCGCTCCATGGAAGTCCTGAACGGGAAGAGATAATATATGGAAACAATGTCCCATAATAATCAGAAAAAAATAGCGGTTATTAATGATTTGTCCGGTTTCGGGCGCTGTTCTCTGACGGTGTCCATGCCGATCATTTCCTATCTGGGGATTCAGTGCTGCCCTGTGCCTACTTCCGTTTTTTCCAACCATACAGGGTTTGCGGAGTTTTTCTTTGACGATTATACCCGTCATATGGAGGAATATATTGATAAGTGGCATAAACTGGGGTTAAAGTTTGAGGGGATTTCTTCCGGATTCCTTGGATCGATAGAGCAGATCGGGATGGTGATCCGGTTTGTAGAGGAATTCCGAAGCGGCAGGACGAAAGTGATTATCGATCCGGTGATGGGGGATCACGGGAAGATATATGCTACTTATACGGAGGAAATGTGCAGGGAAATGCAGCATTTGGTTGCGTATGCGGATATCATTACGCCGAACCTGACGGAGTGCTGCAGGCTGACGGGGACTCCGTATAAGGAATCCGGCTGGAAGAAGAAGGAATTGTTTGACATGGCGCAGGCTTTGTTTGCGCAGGGGCCGGATAAGGTTGTAATTACCGGAATCCCGCAGGGGGAGTTTATTGCCAATTATGTGATGGAAAAAGGGCAGGAGCCTAAGATGCTGCGCACCCACAGGGTAGGGACGGAACGTTCCGGCACGGGGGATGTGTTTGCGGCGATTATAGCGGCGGACGCGGTGAACGGCGTTGCTTTTGACCGCTCGGTAAAAAAGGCGTCGGGTTTTGTAAAGAAATGTATTTTGAAATCCGTGGAAATGGAGATTCCGCAGACGGATGGGGTCTGCTTTGAGGAAATTCTTTATTCGCTGAAAAGGGTGTGAAAGGGGTTCTGAGGTGTTTTCCGGTTTTTGAATTTTTTGGGCAGCATGGGAGAAGGGAGCAGGTATGGAGAAGAGTATGACGATTTTGTATGAAGTGCATGATAATCTGTATGTTAACCTGACGAACCGCTGTCCCTGCGCGTGTACGTTTTGCCTGCGCCAGACAAGGGACAGGATGGATCAGTCGGGGAGTTTGTGGCTGAAGCGGGAACCTGCGGTGGAAGAGGTGAAACAGGAGTTTGCGAGGTTTGATGCGGACGGGGGGATTTCACGGAAATACAGGGAAGTGGTGTTCTGCGGATTTGGGGAACCGACGGAGCGGCTGGAGGAACTGTTGGAGATTGCGGGCTTTGTGAAGGACAGGTACGGCCTGCCTGTGCGCGTGAATACAAATGGTTTGTCGGATCTGATCCATGGGAAACGTACGGCACCAATGTTTGAAGGGTATGTGGATGTTATTTCCATCAGTTTGAATACTCCTGACAGGGACGAGTATTACAGGCTGACGAGAAGCAAATTCGGAGAGGGATCTTTTGATGCTTTGCTTCGGTTTGCAGAGGAAGTGAAGGAGTATGTCCCTAAAGTGGTGCTGACTACGGTGGAGACAACGATCAGCGAAGAGGAACAGGAGCAGTGCAGGAAAATCTGCGAAAAGATTGGGGTTACTTATCGGATCCGGCCTTTCGAGTAATGCGGAAAATATTCCGCCTGTGTGGCCGGGAGGGCACAGGGTTCCGGCCGGACAGGTGGAAAATATTAAAAAAATGAAAAAAAGGAGGAAGAGGACATGGGAAATTTAAAGGGGACGAAGACGGAGGCAAATTTGCAGGCGGCATTCGCCGGGGAATCGCAGGCGAGGAATAAGTATACGTATTTTGCTTCTAAGGCGAAAAAGGATGGTTATGTCCAGATCGCGGCTATTTTTGAGGAGACGGCAAATAATGAGAAGGAACATGCCAAGCTTTGGTATAAGCTGCTGAACGACGGGATCGGCAGTACGGCGGAGAATCTGAAAGCGGCGGCGGAAGGTGAGAATTTTGAGTGGACTGATATGTACCAGACGTTTGCGAAGGAGGCAAGGGAAGAGGGTTTTGAGGAGATTGCCAGGCTGTTTGAGGGTGTCGGGGCTATCGAAAAGGAGCATGAAGAGAAATACCGTAAATTATTAGCTAATCTGGAAGGGGATCTGGTATTTTCCAAAGAGGGCGATGTGGTTTGGCAGTGCGCAAACTGCGGGCATATTTGTGTCGGTAAGAAAGCGCCGGAGGTGTGTCCGGTATGTGCGCATCCGCAGTCCTATTTCCAGGTGAAGGCGGAGAACTATTAGTATTGTAAAATTTTGTAAAAATACTTGCTTTGAGGTATGGAACGTATTATACTGAAATTAAAGAGGAGACAGAAAGCGTAAGGGAAGGTGCAGTGTTTTGCACAGGAAAGGAGTAGCTATGAATGTATCAGGGTTAAATAATAATGCAAACTCCATATATGGTAAAATAGCCAGCGGCAAGCGTATCCGCACAGGAGCGGATGACGCGGCGGGATTATCGATTGCGAATCAGATGAAGAGACAGGGCAATGGCCTGGATGCTGCTTCTGCGAATTTGAGAGACAGTATCGGCGTTGCGAATATTAAAGACGGGGCTCTCGGCTCTATTAATGATTCCCTGCAGCGGATCCATGAACTCAGCATTAAGGCATCGAACGGTTTGTACGGGAAATCCGAAAAAGGGATGATCCAGGATGAAATAAACCAGCTTCTGCAGGATATTGAGAGTACCGCGGTAGGGACCCAGTTTAATGAGATGCGTGTTTTGGACGGAAGCATGGCGGATATGCATGTTGCCGCTAATGCGGATGGTACAGGCATGAAGATCCAGATGGAGAATGTGACATTAAAATCTTTGGGCATAGAAGGGTATAATGTTACGGGTAATTTTGACATCAGGGATATTGAGAATGCCATGGAAAAAGTCAGCAAGGCGAGGGGCAATACCGGTGCCATGACGAACCGTATGGAGCATTCCTATAATTACAATACGGGGGCATCGCTGGAGTCGGTGCGTTCCAGAAGCCGTATTGAAGATTTGGATGTCCCGAAAGCTGTTTCTGAACAGAAGAAGGAAAAACTCATGCAGGATTACCGTATGGGCATGATGCGTAAGAAGATGGAAAGCGATTCACTGGTTGTGAAAATGTTTGGCGGTATGTAATTTCTGGTATGCTGCTAAGTCGGTATATGGGGCGCGCGGCGAGTAGGGGAGGCGGTCTTCCCTGCTCGCCGCGCGCTTCCCAATGTGGCAATTCATGAGCGTACTTTGGTTTTAATACGCAGACAGGCTTTTATATATAATCCGGTGCCTTGAAAAGGGCATTTGAATCAGCACGTTTCAATCCGTCATAGGATATTCTTCCAATTATCTTTTGCGTATTCTGCATATTTTCCCTTTTATAATCAGCCTCCGGCTATACCGCAGACCGCCAGAATTGACAGTAATGCAACCCGAAAGGTACTTGATGCCATTATTTTATCGTAAGTATGACTGCAGTCTTTCGTGCCAGGGCGGTTCCTTACTTGACGGCGGCTGTGAAAAGTGGCATAATTTCCAGTATGCATTTGAAATAAACCGGAACGAAAGCAATTTTCCGGGAAGCGGCCGGTAACGGTATGGTGTTCTGTTCCGGAGCCGGGAAAGAAGAAAGGCGTAGGATAAAATGAAAAAATACCTGAATGTTGTATTAAAAATTATTTTCAGCCGGACGATGGTGACTATTCTGCTTTTATTGGTGCAGATTGGATGGCTGTTTGCCGGATTCCGATGGCTGAGGGATTATTCCGAATTGTCCCTGCTGTTTATGCTTCTGCTGAGCGCGGCACTTTTGGTTTATATTATAAACCGGGACGAGACGCCGGAATTTAAGCTGACCTGGGTTATCCCTATCTGTCTTGCCCCGGTATTCGGCGCATTGCTGTATGTGTTTGTAATGAGCAATGTGGGGCATATCGGGCTTAAGAAGGAAATTGAACGCCTGCAGAAGGAAACAGAGAAGCTTATGCGCACCAGGGAAGGCACACGGGATAAGATAGAACAGGAAGACAGGCACATGGCAGGGATTAGCCGGTATGTGGAAAACGTGGGGGGATTTCCCACTTATGACAATACGTCAGTGGCTTATTTCCCGCTTGGGGAAGAGAAATATGCAGATATGCTTGCAGAACTGGAAAAAGCCAAAGAGTTTATTTTCATGGAGTATTTTATCGTGGAGCCGGGAAAAATGTGGGACAGCATCCTGGAAATTTTAGAGCGCAAAGCGAAGGAGGGTGTGGAAGTCCGGTTTATGTATGACGGGACCTGTACTCTGATGCTGCTCCCGCATTCTTACCCGAAACAGCTCAGGGCGAAAGGGATACAGGCGAAGGTATTCGCGCCGATACTTCCGTTCCTGTCCACTTCCCAGAATAACAGGGATCACAGGAAGATACTGGTCATTGACGGCAGGGTGGCATATACCGGGGGGATCAATCTGGCAGACGAATACATCAATGCGCGGGTAAAATTCGGCCATTGGAAGGATACGGCCATCAAGGTACAGGGGGATGCCGTGAAGAGCTTTACCGTGATGTTCCTGCAGTTATGGGGTGTCGGGGAAGTAAAAAAAGAAGATTACGGCAGGTATATCAGGACGGGCCTTCACGCGGAAGGGAAGACCTCCGGCTTTGTGATGCCGTATGGGGACAGCCCTACGATAGAAGAAAATGTAGCGGAAACAATTTATATGGATATTCTGAACCAGGCAACAAAATATGTGCATATTATGACGCCGTATTTTATTGTGGACAATGCTATGCTGGATGTCCTGCAGTATGCGGCGCGGCGCGGGGTGGACGTAAAGATTATCATCCCGCATATACCGGATAAGAAACCGATTTTTGCCATGTCCCGTACTTACTATCCCAATTTGCTGAGGGCAGGGGTGAAAGTGTTTGAGTACAGCCCGGGATTTGTCCATGCCAAGGTTTTTACTTCGGACGATGAGAAAGCGGTAGTAGGGACAATAAATATGGATTACCGCAGCCTTTACCATCATTTTGAATGTGCGGCCTATCTGTACCGCAATGAGGCAGTGGCGGATGTGGAGAGGGATTTCCAGGAGACGCTGGGAAAGTGTATAGAGGTGGATATGGCATACTATAAGCGGATACCGTGGTATAACCGTCTGATGGGGCGTGTTTTGCGGCTTGTGGGGCCGTTGATGTAAGGGGCTGCGGGTGAGACGGAAGGATATGAAGAAAAGAGGATGTATTGTTTTAGGTTTTCTGGCTGCTGCTTTCCTGGCGGCAGGATGCGGCAGCCGGGAAACTGCCGGACAGAAGGAAGAGGCGTATCGGGCGGACGCGGCGGATGAAGAAGCGGCAGACAGGGCATGTGTCAGGGCGGAAACAGCGGCAGAAGGGGAAGCCGCGGAAGAGTATCCGGAAGAAACGGGGGATGGGGCGGCGGGAAGTACCGCAGGAGAAACGGAAGGGGCATTTTACATTTATTCGTGGGATGAGGAAATTAGGGAACGCTTAAAATATGTATATGAGGCATTGCCGGAAGCAAAAGAGAGGGTGCAGTATGTCTGCGTCGGGACAAGGGAAACTTTTCCGGAGGAAATCGCCCTGTTGCTGCAGGATCCGGAGGGCGAGGCGTATCCGGATATGATAGCCCTGTCGCCGGATTGGATGATGGAGTATACAAACAGTGGTATTTTGCTTCCGGTAACGGATTGCGGCATTGCGGATACGGATCTCGGGGAAATGAACCCTTATACGATAACGATAGCTATGGACAAAAAGGATTACACTTTAAAAGGGATGGCATGGAAGAGCAGCCCGGGAGCTTTCTTTTACAGGGCGGATATGGCGGAATCCCTTTTGGGTGTAAACAATCCGGCTGAGATGCAGGAAAGGATTGGTTCCTGGGAGGGTTTTTTGGAAACGGCAAGGGAAGTGAAGAGGAAATCGGACGGTACGGTCAAAATACTGGCTTCTGACGACGGAATTATGGAAATTGCCATGTTTCTCAAGGCGCGGCCCTGGGTTGCAATGGATGGGGTGTTCCGTATGGATGAGGCCGCGCTTATTTATATGGATGTCGTCCGTGCGCTGGAAAAGGAAGATCTGACGCTGGGAGCCGGACAGGGGACGGAAGGATGGAAAAAGGGTTTTTCGGACGGTTCTGTGTTTGGGTATTTCGGCGGTGCGGATTTCCCCGGCAACAGTATACGGCCAAACTGCGGAGGCGAAAGAAAAGGGCAGGGTACTTATGGGCTGTGGAATGTATGCCAGGGGCCTGTCCCTTATGCGCTGGGCGGTACATGGCTGGGAGTGACTGCCGGATGCCGGGATACCGTATTGGCAGGGCAGATTATGAAGGCGCTTTGCTGCAATGGGGAAATTATGGCCGGGATAGCGGAAGGGACAGGGGATTATGTGAACAATAAGGCGGTTATGGATTCGCTGTACGGCGGCAAAAAAGGCATATGCGGCCTGCTGGGCGGCCAGAATCCCATGGAAGTGTATGCCCGCGCGGCGGATGGGGCGGAGGCATTCTGGATGTGTCCCTATGACCGGGAGATAAACGGGTGGCTGGAAAAGCAGGCGGAGGCTTATGCCGCCGGGGAGAAGGGGAAGGAAGAGGCGGTGGAGGATTTTAAAAGAATGGCGGCGGAGGCATTGCCGGCGGTAATTGTGGAATGAGCAGCCGGTAACGGAAGGGGTTCCCAAGGAGTTTATAAAAATGTAATTTGACGGATCGGGGAATGTCTTTTATCATGGATGTATGGCGTATGGCGTATGGCGTATGGCGTATGGCGTATGGCGTATGGCGTATGG
>CANDKY010000057.1 GCA_947385425.1 uncultured Lachnospiraceae bacterium
CGAAGTTATGCGGTTTTCGACATGTTTTTTTATTTACAAGTGTTAAAGACCCGGCTCCGGGAATCTTAAGTTAATGACATTGACACTGTATTGTAACTGTATTACTACCATTGTATAAAAAAAAGAAAAAATTACTAGACTTTATTTTCACAATGTGGTAAACTATATCATGAAGTAGTGATAAAAATAATCTTTCATTTTATATTAATTATATTATGTTTTTCCGTTAAAATCTTTTACCTATAGCAAACAACATCTGAAATTTCTCTTTCGCCTCCTGTAAAATCTTTTGTCTATGGCTTTAGCAGGAACACGTAGAGCAAAGGAAATATGTGGCGGAATCTGAGAAATTTATTTCTGCACAGTTCCCTACCGCCAATAGCATTCATTCCCCACACAAACATCCGGAAAGGAAAAAACATGGAATTTTCATCGAAAAGAACTTACACTGTTGCAGACATTTACGCCCTCCCGGACGGCCAGAGGGCAGAGCTGATTGACGGACAAATGTACCTGATGGCCCCGCCGCGGCGCATCCATCAGGAAATTATCAGCCAATTTACAAAAATAATCGGGCAGTACATAGATACACACGGCAAACCGTGTAAAATCTACCCTGCCCCCTTTGCTGTTTTTTTAAATGACGATGGAAAAAATTATGTCGAACCGGATATCTCCGTTATCTGTGACAAAAAGAAACTGGATGAATACGGCTGTAACGGGGCGCCGGACTGGGTGATCGAAGTAATATCCCCTTCCGATCCACAGCGCGATTATGATATCAAGCTTTTTAAATACCGTTCCGCCGGAGTCCGCGAATACTGGATTGTAAACCCCGTGACACATATTACCAATGTTTATGATTTTGAATACGGGAACGGGACGAACCAATACACTTTCGATGAGGATATCCCTGTATGCATTTATGAGGATTTCCGCATCAATATCACAAAACTGCTCTCCTGAAACCTGCCGCCGACTTCCTGGCATGCCTCAGGATATCATAGCCCAGCCTTTGCCGATTCATATTATAGAAAAGAGTGCTGACATGGCAAAATATGTTTATCCGGCAATTTTTGTTCCGAAAAAAAAGGAATGTATTCCGTTTTCCTTCCAGACATTGAGGGATGTGCCACCTGCGATAACGATCTCCCTCATGCAATAGAAATGGCAGAAGATGCTTTGTCCCTTATGCTCTATGATATGGAAGAGGAAGGCAGCGAGATTCCTACTGCCACCCAACTGCACGACGTAACAACGGAAGGTTCTGCTTTTGCAACCTATATTTCTGCGGATACTTTTGAATACCGGAGAAAATTTAATAACAGGGCTGTCAAGAAAACCCTCTCCATTCACCCATTCGGGGCATGAGGATTTCCTAACTAGTCGAATAGAGGAATTACTTTCTCTCCTACCTGCCGCGCCTCCATACGCCGCCTTAGCAGCATCCAAGCGATACTTCGCTTTGCATTCTTCCGTGTGAAATGGATTTGCAATGCTATGCATAACAAATCCTAGAAGCTCTTAGGCGGCGTCCTTTGACGCCTTAGAGCTTCTTTTTCACACTAACCAACATGCTGCCGCCCTGCGGCAGCACAAATCCGCCATGAAAAACCTGGAAGAATGCCTTCTTTCTGGGCATTCTTCCGTGTGAAACGGATTTGCGATGCTACAGCATTGCAAATCCTAAAAGTTCTTAAGTGGTGTACTTTACCACTTTAGAACTTTTTTTCACACTACGGCCTCCACAAGCAGCTTATCCCCAACCATAATCTCCCTTACCCCCACCTTCTTCTTTTTATTGAAATTAAAGCTGAGCATATACCCTTTCTTCAAATGGTAATAATCAAGATAGTCCGCCAACTGCGCTTCCCCTCTCTCATGATACGCGTTCCCCCGCCAGATTTTCAGTTCTATAACAAACTGTTCCCCGCCGTAATCCACCACCACGTCAGTACGTTCCAGATTCCGCGTCCTTGACTCGATATAATAATTTCCAGTCCCATTGATGATCGGTTTCAAATAAAGAAGAAAATATTTCCGCCCGGTTTCTATCCTGCAATGCGGTTTCATACATATCGCTGGCCAACGCCTCTTCCGACAGGAATAAATTATACAGGAAAGTTTCAAAAATCCGGTTGGAAATCACCGCGTACCCGGATGAATTTCTGATAAAACCAAACATTTCCGCGGTTTCAATCGTTTTATTCAGCGGATGGTACAAAATCCCTTTCCCCTGGAACAATAAAGAATAAATCAAATCGCGGAGTCCCGGCATTTCATCCAATTTCCCCACCAGCGATTCAAACAGCGTATTCCTTTCCATTAAAAGTATCTTTACCGCTTCCGGCACCCCCGCTTTTGTCCATGCCTTTTCCCTCCCAATCCCCTCTTTGCTGCCGGCACCGCCCGCAATCCGCTCGTCTATCAGCTTGCAAATACGTGAGACAAGAAACGGATAGCCGGAAGTATAATTATAAATCTCCCCGGCAACGGCCCGGATATCCATACCTGTCGCGTAATCACCCTCATATTCTTCCAGCATCCCTGCAATATCCTCTCCCGAAAAACTCATATCCACGAGAAAATCCGCCGCTATATTCCAAGGGCTGTTGTACCTGTGTACGCCATCCGGACGGATTTTATACCTGATATTCTTTATATCACAGACCCCTGCCAAAATAACCGACCAGAACGCCGCCTCCTGATCCCTGCCGATATACTGCCTCCTAAGCTGCGCAAGAAAGTCAAGAAAGACCTGATTATTGGATGCACTGTCAACCTCATCGATCATCAATACTATCGGTTTTTCCGATTCCCTGCATATCCCGCTCAGATACCCGAATAATTCAAACAATTCGATCGCCCTGCTGCTTTGCAGCGCCTGTTTCAGGGAACCCAGCGCTTCACCTACAGCCTTCTGCCCCGCAGCGCCCCCTTTCCCTTTTTCTGCTTCCTTTACGAAAAGCTCTGCAAAAGTTAAGGAAAATGTATTCTCATCCCTGAATTTTGAAGTACTTATCACCTGGAAATCCATACTTATTACAAGATAATCCTTTTCCAGGAAACGCCCCAATGCCCTTAGCATTGTTGTTTTCCCATACTGCCGCGCCCGGTTTATCGTAAAATAATCACCGTTATCCACCATCTTCCTAATTTCGCGCAGCCGCGTATCCATATTTACCATATAATGCAGGCCAGGCTTGCAGTCTCCATTTACATTGAATTTCCTACCCATATATCTCTCCTGTCCCAGCGCGCCGGCCCTAAAACCTATTCCAGCGGAACCCTATCCAACCGAAACCTTATTCCAGTCCAAAACCTCATTTCAGCCCAAACCCTCATTTCAGCCCAAACCCTATTCCAACCATAACCCTGCCCAACTGAAACCCTATTCCAACCCAAAACCCTATCCAACCGAAGCCTTATTCCATCCCAAAACCTTATTTCAGCCCAAACCCTATTCCAACCAAAAACCCTATTTCAGCCGGAACACCTTCGGCACCACATACTCCTTCCTGTAATAGTCCTCCAGCAGCCTGTCCGCCGTATCATAATCCTGAGCCGCCTGTGCCGCCACGATCCGGTTAATCTGCACAAAACGTCCCTCATCCCCTTCGGAAACAGAATCCGCCGGGCTGATGGATGCATTTTCCGTCACATGCTCCCCGCCCTCTGTTTCCTCCGAAATATAGTACTGCAGCTTTTCCCCGAAAAACAGCACAAGGGATACCGCATACACCCCGCCGAACATCTCCTTCATCTCCGTCTGCACATACTTTTCCTGCGTATGGGGGCCTTTTTCCACCATATAATGGAGCCAGACCCTGCTGCCCGGGCCGGTCCTGTATTCCACTATCACCTTATCCCTATACTCTGCCAGTTCCGGCACATCACCGAGATAATCCCTGTAAAAAGCAAAACAGCTTTCCTCCCTGACAAGATCCTGCAGGAACGCCCGTGCCGCTTCCTGTACCCCCTCTGTCCTTTCCTGCCGGTTGCCGGCATAATACTGCAGGAATGCCAGCCGGCACACCTTCTTCAACGTCTCCCCGCGCCCGTATACCCTGAGCATATCCGTAAATATATAAGGATCCACTGGCTTAAGCTTTACAAAATAATCGTAAGAACAATGCGCGATAAAAGCCGCCTCCACCTCCGGCTTCGCCCCTCCCGCTATATATGCACGGAAAATTTCCGTCTGTTCCTCCATATAAGCCCCGGTATACATTATCTGGTTCAAAATACGCCCGCAAAGCCCGTATGTATCCACTTCAAAAGCTTCCGCCGCTTTCCATATATCCCGCAGCCGCACCGATGTCCCCTGATAGGAACTGACCAGATAAGAAAGCAGGTTCCCGTCATATTTTCCCCGGACAAATACGGAATATACCATCCGGGCCATCTCATCATCTTCCGCGCAGACGCCCCCTGCGACAAGCCGGCTGCACAGACGCATCATAGTCTTGCTGTCCATCCCCTGTATGCCGTAATGCTTTACCCACACAAGCGCCTTGTCCCACATGCCGCGCATCACCATAAAACGGATAATCTCGTTGCGCTCCTTCCTCTTCTTCCCCTCCGGTTCCAGCCCGTCCAGATAATGATCCAATTCCATCATATAATCACGTTCAAAATAAAATTCCAGCAGTTTTAAACAGATTTCATTCTTCCTCTCATCCTCAAGATGATCCGAAGCCGCGATATGCCGGAACCTTCCTTCGTTCTCCTCCGTAATCTCCTGGAAGGAATGCCCTTTCTCACAGAGGTAAATATCCAGCCCCTCATTCCCCGGCACCAGGCTGCTAAGTTCCATTGCCAGCCCGCCGGGCTGCATCAGCCGATCCAGTTGGTAAGGGACGCTGACCGTATAACGATGGCCGACGCCATCCTCCAGGAAGATTTTATAATCGTCCCCATATAACGGCAGGTAAACCCTGCTGTCGCTCAAAGCATAACGGTACTCCTTCCGGTCTGACGCATACCGCACCACGGCATAACGTACTTCTTTATTTTCCGTCCGGAACCGGCAGGCGAACAGCAAGGGGAGCAGTTGCTCCGCCTTCTCCTCATCAAGCTGCTCCGTCATAATAGTCTGTGTATACAAATATGCCAAATCCTCATTGATCCTGCCCCTGAGCAACTGCTCCTGGACAAACTCATCAATCTGGGGGCAGAACTTAATATAATACTCCGGATGTTCCTCCTTCATCCTGTAAATATAAGCGTACAGAAAAGCATTTTTCTGATAATCCAGATTACTCTGATAAGCAAAATACATCAATACCATCCGGGGCAATTCCCCTTTATAACCCTCCGGCAGCGACATCATATAATATTCATACAGTTTCGTAATCCGCAGCTCCTGCTCCACGCCCATCCGGTACCATTCAAAAAAGTCACTGTCCGTCTTATTCCCCTTAATCAGCAGCATACAGATTGCCTGCAGCGTCTCCCTGTTGGGGAACTTCTCATAACACACTTTTAATATATAAAAAGCATGAGGGGAATACTCTTTCAATTTCTGTATCTGATAACGGATCTGCACCACACTGTCCTGCGTAAGCAATTCCTTCTTCGCCGCAAAACGCAGCACCTGCATTTCAAAAGGGCGCAGCTTCCGCAATAAAGTTGGATTCATTTCCAGCAGCCGCCATGCCTCCACGTACACCACCGGGCTGACACAGCCCTGCCGGAACTGTTCCTCCAGGACAAGCCACCTTTTGGAAGGACTCTTCGCATATTCTTCCGACAGATGCAGCATAAGCCATGCAATCCGCCAGTTCCCCGGGTTCATCCGATATATTTTCCCTACCCGCTCCGCCAGCCATTCCACATACTCATCATCCTCGCTTAACAGAGTTTTCAGATATAAATAATAGCAGACTATCTCCGGGGAATACTCCGGCCTGCCTTCCGGCATGTCCTCCCGGGGATAATCCTCCGTCAGCCCCTCTTCTTCCAGCTTCTCCAACAGCCAGGCTGCCTCCTTATCCCTCTCCTGGGTCAGGTAAAGCTGGACTTGGAACAGTCTGGTCTGCACATCCTTCACATCCAGGGCGGCCAGCCGGTCCACCAGTTTTTCCGTCTCCCCCATCCACGTCCTGGCGGTTATCTTCTTTCCGCGGTAATTGCAGTAATATTCCATCAACTGCACAAGAAGCTGCTTTTTTTCCTTACCGATCCCAAAAGCATGGGCCGCCTGCCTGCCCCCGTGTACCATAACGGGAATCCGGATCTCCGTATATGAATTATAAATATGGAAACTCCCGTAATTATTCCCCCCATGCAGCCTGCTGCTGTCTATGTAGAAAAGCAGACGGCAGGAATTGCCGAGAAAGTCTTGCTCCGTCACCCTCTCCTTTTCCACCCGGAGGAAATCCCCCTCCGTTTCCACATGAAGAAACGTATACCCCCAGCCGTTCCTCGTAATCAAAATACTGTGCTCCGACACACCCTCCGCATACTCCGGTTTTATCTGTGTCTGATCCGCGGCAAAAGTCACCTTCTGCTTCTTATTGGTTTCCAGCAGGAATTCCTCCATATTCCGTTCATTGCCGTGCACCGCCGATAACCCCTTATAGGCGCAGCTATACTGCCTGTCCGGCCCTTCGGAGAAAATCCGCCCGAACTCCTTGGAATAAAATACCTTAACAGCCTCCTCCCAGTTCGTTTTTGCCAGATTGGCAAAATGGAACATATTGCGTATTTCCCCCATGCTGGAAGAAACCGTTTCTGCCTCCATCGTTATCAGGTAAGGAATCTCATATTCTCCGTAATTGGAAATAATGGCAAAATTACCCTCCCACACATCCCCCTCTTCCATGCCGTCACTGTCAAACCGGTAACGGATCTCTTCCTTTTTCCCGGTAAACTCCTTCGTCAGGCACTGCATCTTGAGCTCCGAGGAATACACTTCCCCCTCCGCAGGTTCCTCCCCCGAAGCATATATGATAAAAGACCCCTCCAAAATCTCCCCGCTTTTCACGATCAGCTCCAGTTCGGTCTTCGAAAACTGCAGCGGATCCCTGTCCGCGTCCGCCTGCCCGGAACCAACTTTTCCATAATCCAACTTTCCAGCCGTCACCATCTGCCACCTTCCTCAATCTTTACACATTCGTTCTCTTTTGTTTCATTATATAATTATGGGAAGAATACGTCAACCATGGTAAAAATGCCCTGAAAATAGACAAACACGTTGTTACTGTCCACAGGCCGGCGCCGGCTCCGCATCCGAAGGGGCTCTGCCGGCTTTTTGCAGCTTATTTAACATATTGCCTTTTACAACATAAAATGTTAAAATAGACCCGAATTCAGGTGCAAAATGCAAAACTTCGGATTGGAGGGCAAATATGAGAAACTATATCGATAGGGACAGCTATCTGGAACAATTAAAAAACCGCAGGGAAAACGGGCTCATCAAGGTCATTACCGGCATCCGCCGGTGCGGAAAAAGTTTCCTGCTTTTCAACCTTTTTTATGATTACCTGCTGAAAGACGGTATTCCTGAAGATCATATCATCACCATTGCTTTAGACGATGATACAAACACAGCCTGCCGTGAACCTGCAAAACTGTCCGAATATATCCGCTCCCGGATCATTGATAAAACCGGGACATACTATATTTTTATAGATGAAGTACAATACGCAATTTCCCGGGAAGAGTTGAAAAATCCCGATGACATCCGTCTGTACAATGTCCTGAACGGGCTGCTGCGCCTCCGCAATGTAGACATCTACGTAACCGGAAGTAATTCCAAAATGCTTTCCAAAGACGTAATGACAGCCTTCCGCGGCCGCGGGGATTCGGTCGAAGTCCATCCCCTTTCTTTCCGGGAATACTATAATTATACAGGGGGGGACAAAACGGAAGTTTACGAAGAATATGCATTATACGGGGGCATGCCACTGGTACTCTCCCAAAAAACAGATGACGATAAATTCCGATACCTGTCCTCGCTTTTCGAAGAAGTATATTTTAAGGATATCATGGAACGTTACCAAATCGGGCTTCCGGAAATTCTGGGTGAATTGACAGATGCCCTCTGTTCGTCCATCGGCTCACTCACAAACGCATCTAAAATCGCAAGGACACTGCAGACCGTAAAAGGAATTAAAGTTGACAGCGGAACTATCACAAGTTACCTAACTTATCTTTCCGAATCCTTCCTGTTCCGGCAGGCCAAACGTTATGATGTGAAAGGCAAAAAATATTTCTCCTACCCGTCAAAATACTATTGCAGCGATATAGGGCTGCGGAATGTGCGCCTGAACCTGCGGCAGCAGGAAGAAACACATATCATGGAAAATATCATATACAATGATCTGATCTGCCGGGGCTGCTCTGTTGATGTAGGCGTTGTTGAAATTTTTGAAAACGGCCCCGATGGTAAAAGAAAGAAAAATAATTACGAAATTGATTTTGTCATTAACAGAGGAACAAAAAAATATTATATCCAATCCGCCCTTACAATCAGCAGCGAACAAAAATCAAAAACAGAATTAAGGCCCTTTCTGGCCACCAGAGATTTTTTCCGGAAAATCATCATTACCAAAACAACCATGAAACCCTGGACTGACGATAACGGGATCCTGCATCTGGGGCTCTATGACTTCCTTCTGAAACCCGATGCGCTGGATTGGTAAAGAATCACCCTGTATCCTCCTGGCGCCCCTGGCTGTACAGGAGAAAAAAACAATTGCAAAATGAGAAATCTCCTCATTTTTTGAATGTTTTTTCTTCTCCCGCGCAGCATCACCAGTGATGAAAATGAGGGCAGGGAGGCTTTTTCATAGCAACTGTAAAGAAATGACTTTGCATTAAGCGCAGAATGAATTTCCGGACAGTTCCTAAGACAATTCCTTACATCCTCTCCGGCGCCGAAAATCCCAGCACATCAATACAGGTTTCCAGCACATCCCTTGTCATCACCAGCAGGGCTATCCATCCGTCCCGCTTCACCTGATTTTCCTCTGTCAGTATTTTCGTTTCATGGTAAAAATGGTTAAAGGCATTGGCAAGCCCGTAAATATAAGCGCAAACCTTATGCGGAGCCGCCTCCTCATAAGCGCCCTCCATCATGGCATTGAAACCCGCCAGCTCCAGCATCAAATCCTTCTCCGCCCCGCTGTCCGCCGGCTGCAGTGCCGCATCGGAAAGCCTGCCTCCCATCTCCTTATATTTCGCCAGAATCGACTTGATACGCGCAATCGTATACAGGATATACGGCCCTGTATCCCCTTCCGACGAGGTAAAGCGGTCAATGTCAAAAATATAATCCTTGGAAGCCTGGTTGGACAGATCCCCGTATTTTAAAGCCGACAGGGCCACCACCTTCGCCGTCTCCTTCGCTTCTTCCTCCGGCATGGAACGGCTCTCCTGGCTCATTATTTTACGGTACATCTCCTCATTGATCTCCTCAATCAGCGAAGAGAGACGCATAACACCGCCCTCCCGTGTCTTGAAAGGCTTCCCGTCCTTCCCGTTCATCGTGCCGAAACCAAGGAATTTAAGCCCTGTCTCCGGCCGCACCAGCCCGGTCTTGCGCGCACAGCGGAACACCTGCTCAAAATACAGCTCCTGCCGCTTATCCACCACATAAATAATCTCATCCGGCCCGATATTTTCCATCCGGTCTTTAATCGTCGCCAGATCCGTCGTATTGTAAAGCGATGCGCCGTCCGATTTTAATATCATGCACGGAGGAATCTCCTTCGTATCCGTCTCTTCCTTCACATCCACCACCAGCGCCCCTTCACTGATGTAGGCATGCCCTCCCTTTTTCATCTCCTCCACCATTGCCGGAATCAGGTCATGGACATCGGACTCCCCTTTCCACAAATCAAACTCCACATTCAGGTTATGGTAATTCCTTTTTAAATCAGCCAGCGACACTTCCATAATATGCTTCCAAAGGGCGCGATACCCCCTGACACCGCTCTGCAGCTTAAAAGTAGCATCCATAGCCTTCTCTTTGTAAGCCGCATCCGACTTTGATTTCCCGCTGGCTGTCGGATAAATCTCTTCAAGCTGAGCAATCGTAAAAGGCGCTTCTTCCGGATACTCCCCTTCAAAATCCCCGTCAAAATAAACCAACTCCGGCCGGCGCTCCTGCAGCTCCGTGATGATAAGCCCCATCTGCAGCCCCCAGTCCCCCAGATGGATATCGCCGATTACCTCATGCCCCACATACCGGGCAATCCGTTTCACGCTCTCGCCGATAATCGCCGAGCGCAGATGCCCTACATGCAGAGGCTTCGCTACATTCGGCCCGCCGTAATCTATCATAATTTTCTTCGGCCGCTCCGGCTTTTCCAACCCGAACTTTTCTTCCTTCCCCATCCGGGCCAGATACTCTTTCACAAACCCTTCCTGCAATTTCAGGTTCAGGAAACCCGGGTTCACCGCGCTCACTTCCGAAAAAACCGCACTGCCCTCCAATGCCTTAACTACATCCTGCGCAATCATAATCGGAGCCTTTTTATACTGTTTCGCCCCTGCCATAGCGCCATTGCACTGATATTCACACAAATCCGGCCGGTTGGACGGCGTCACCTTCCCCAGTCCGCCGTCATAACCGGCCGCAAGAAAAGCTCTCTTCATCTCATCCGATATTACATCCAAAAATTTTTCCATCTTTCTTCCTCTTTCTCCTTCATGTCCCGCATACCTTCCTGTGGCGGCCACAAATACATGGCTCATTTCCCGCTTTTAAGAAATCCCCATGCCCCGCGCATGTGACATTTATTTTTTACAGTCCCCTACTTTTTCGTATACCTCTGACAGCCGGAATGTAAAATCCCGCCCGGCCCGATAACACCATCTTATCATCATCACCTCAATTTCGCAAGAAAAGCATCATGAAAATCATGTTTTTATATCGGGATTCAGTAATTTTTCCGGTATGTCCACATATATTTAAAGTAAATTCAGTACTCAGGAAATTTGACTATGTATCGGATTTACGGAATGGACAGCCGGCATATCCGCTGGCTATATTTGTTTTTAGGGGGTTTTTTTGCCGGGGTTTTGGTCCTGAACATCGGAAAAAATTCCCTTTTGCAGGATATGGAGCTTTTCAGCGCCGCTTCTTTAAGCAGGATGAAATTCCTGGAAGTGGACGGAAGCGCCTTCTTCCGCTATGTGCTGCGGGAACGGATGGGGATGGCAGTCCTCCTCTGCCTTCTTGCGACCACTTACATAGGGGCAGCCATTATCCCGGTATATGCTTTGGGAATGGGAACCATGGCCGGGATCCTGTTGTCGGCAGCGTCCATCCGCTACGGGCTTTTAGGAGTCCTCCTTGTACTGGTAAGCGTGTTACCCCATTATCTCCTGCTCGTTCCCGCATGCATCATGCTCATGGACTGGTGCTTCCATCTGAATATGGCGCTGTACCATCCGGAACGGATCGGCGAAACCGGGTACAGCCGCCGAAAACAATACCTGCTCCGCGTGATCCCGAAATTAATCATCATTACCGTTATCCTGATTGCCGGGAGTATAGTGGAAAGCTATGTAAACCCCAAATTATTATCCATCTTCTTA
Organism: uncultured Lachnospiraceae bacterium; assembly: GCA_947385425.1. GTDB lineage: Bacteria > Bacillota > Clostridia > Lachnospirales > Lachnospiraceae > Kineothrix. The sequence continues at coordinate 11,551 of CANDKY010000057.1, forward strand.
AAATTATTTTAAGGGGCAAAAAACGCTGCCAACTGCCATACACCCTGTCAGAGCCTGTTTAAAATCCCATTTCCACCATCTGCACACGGCGAAACCGTTCACCATTTTGCGAGATCTTTGCCCCCACTCAGGGGGCAATGTCATTAACTTAAGCTTCCCGGAGCGCCGCAGACCACATATCTCATCCGGACGCGCTTTCGCTCAGCGGCAGACGCAACGGTACTAACACTACATTACATGTGGTGTAGCGCCAAAACACGTCGCCTAAGTGCCGGCGTCTTTCGATGGTCCGAATTGAGATATATGGTCTGCGGGGCACATCCGGCGAACAGCAGATTTTAAACAGGCTCTTACACATACTCCGCAATTTCATAAATAAGCCGCTCGGAATCCTCCCAGCCAAGGCAGGGATCGGTAATGGATTTTCCGTAAACCCCTTCCCCTATTTTCTGCGCGCCTTCTACCAGATAGCTTTCCACCATAACGCCTTTGACAAGCTGGTGGATATCGGGGCTTAATTTCCTGCTGTGCATAACTTCCTTTACAATGCGGATCTGCTGTTTAAACTCCTTGTTGGAGTTGCTGTGGTTTGCATCAATGATGCAGGCAGGGTTTTTCAAATCCCGTTCATTGTAAAGGGTAAGGAGATTATTCAAATCCTCATAATGATAATTCGGTATGTTCCTGCCGTATTTGTTGACAGAACCACGCAGCACCGTATGTGTCAGATCATTCCCGCTTGTCCGCACTTCCCAGCCCCGGTAAATAAAGGAATGAGGGTGCTGGGCGGCATAAACCGAATTTAACATAATGGAAAAATCGCCGCTCGTAGGGTTTTTCATGCCGGCAGGCACACCAAAACCGCTGACCGTCAGCCGATGCTGCTGATCTTCCACCGACCTGGCCCCGATAGCAACATAAGAAAGAATATCGGAAACATAACGCCAGTTTTCCGGATAAAGCATTTCGTCCGCCGCAGTCAGCCCGGATTCCTCGATTGCCCGGATCTGCATTTTGCGCATGGCAATCAGGCCGGCCAGAAAATCCGGCTTCTTCTCCGGATCCGGCTGGGAAACGATGCCCTTATACCCCTCCCCTGTAGTGCGCGGTTTGTTCGTATAAATCCTCGGAATCAGAATCAGCTTGTCTTTCACTTTCTCATTCACTTTCGCGAGACGGTTGACATAATCACAGACCGCCTCCTCATTATCCGCCGAACAGGGGCCGATAATAACAAGGAATTTACTGCTCCTCCCGGTAAGCACCTCCCGGATCTTTGCATCCCTTTCTTCTTTCAGTTTCACCAGTTTCTCCGGCAGCGGAAACTGGCCGCGTATCTCGTCGGGAGTCGGCAGTTTCTGTATAAATTCAAAAGACATTTTCTCATACCTCCGATATTCAACCATCATATTTGCTTCACACACTGCAAAAGGAATACTCAAAAAATGTATAATTATGCAGATACAGTGTATTCAAAACATACACATTATAATATATCGAAAAGGGTTATGCAAGAGATTTAAATCTTTTAGCCGGCCTCTAATCTCCCAATCGGTCACAGTTCACTCCCAATCAACACCCTCTTCCCACAGAAAGCAAACCCATATTTACGGATCCGCCCCACCGGAATCCCCTTCGCCGCAAGATTCGCCTGATACTTCTTCTCCTCTATCTGCCGTAATGCCTCTTTTACCGTATCGGAAAGCTCCTTTTCCTCTGCCTCCTGCACCTTAAACTCTATTATTATGGCATCATTTGTGCCCCCCTCTCCCGTTTTCCTCGGCTCCAGCATGATATCATACCGTCCAAACCCGCTTTCACGGTTTGATGTGATTAAATATCTGTCAGCAAGCTCCACCATCAGGCCAAGCACCAAACCATGGTAAAAGCGTTCCGGCTCCTGCCATGACGGGTTCTTCCCCGTATCAAAATAGCTGAACGTGTTCATGGCAACTCTATTCATATAAGTATTCATCGCTTTTATATCATCCGTCAGCAAAGCCTTAATAAAATCATTGTAACCCGATGCCGAGCCGCCGAACCATTTCCGTATCATATTCCGGAACATGACCTTCACCTCAAAGTTAGTGAGCCCCAGCCTGTACTCCTGCTTCCACTCCCCAAGTTCAGAAGTGCATACCTTGTAATCCACTATTTTCAGATAACCAGTGGAAAGCAGCAGGCTCCAGAGAGCCTGCTCATCATAATCCAGCATACTGAATACAATCTGCTCATCTATCTCCGCACAGACAGTCCCCCCCTGTAACAGAGTTTCAAAAGCCTTTTTGACATTCACGCTTCCTTCCTGCACAAGCTTCCCCGCAAGGCTGTTTGAGCTGCTGTTAGCCCAATAGGCCCCTACTTTTCTTTTATCAAGAAAATTGATAATAGACCACGGATTGTAAATATCCCCTTTCTTTCCAAAAGAAAATCCGTCATACCAATCTTTCACCTGCTGCTTCTGCCCTGACAGTCCATATTCTTCTAATGTGCCAAACACTTCATCCTCTGTAAAACCAAAATATTCCGAATATTTATCAGAAGTAGTCACTACCACCTCAAGATTATTCAAATCCGAAAAAATAGATTCCTTGCTAATCCTTGTGATCCCTGTCATAAATGCACGATCCAAATAAGGGTTTGTCTTAAAAGTAGAATTAAACAGACTCCTGATAAACACTACCATTTTATCCCAATACCCGTTCATATACGCCTCCTGCATGGGCGTATCATACTCATCCAGAAGGATAATCACTTTTTTTCCATAATATTGGCAAAGATACCCGGAAAGCATTTTCAGCGACAAAGACGCCATATAATCTTCCATATCCGCCGATATCCCCTGAAAATCTTCCTTCTCATTGGCATTCAATGCATCGCTCTTAAGAAGGAAATCAAACCGGTTATACATCATCTGGATAATTTTGCATATTTTTTTGCGCGCCTCTTCAAATGTCGTTTCCTTAACATCCGCAAAGCTTAAAAAGATAACCGGAAATGTCCCCTGCAGCTCCCTGTACCGGCAGCCCGCTCCCCCCGGCTTTTCCTCCCATATGTCAAGCCCTTCAAACAGATCGCCCCTGCCTGCATAATCCACGGAAAAAAACTTTTCCAGCATACTCATATTTAAAGTCTTCCCAAACCTTCTCGGACGGGTAAGCAGGGTCACATCGTCGCCAGATTCCCACCACTCCCGTATAAAACCTGTTTTGTCGATATAAAAATTATTATTTACCCTGACTTTTTCGAAATCCTGTTTTCCTATGCCTACTACTCTCATCCGTACCATCCCCCACCGCAGCATATCTATATTTTTCCAGATTCCTTTTTCGCTTCCCGCGCCGCCTTCGAATACACACACCCGCAATAATCCTGCCGGTACAGCCCAAACTGCCCCGACAATTCCACAGACCGTTTATACCCGTCCTTCTTCTTAAAATCCGACGGCAGGAACACCGTCCCGTACTCCCGCGCCAGACCTTCGCCTATTTCATTCAGCTTCCCGGCATTTTTCAGAGGGCTTATCGTCAATGTCGTCGTAAAATAATCATACCCCAGCCCTGCAGCCAGTTCCGCCGTCTTTTCCAGCCGCAGCCTGTAACACCCAAAACATCTTTCCCCGCCCTCGGGGCACCTTTCCAGGCCCTTTGCCATCTCATAAAAACACTCCGGCTCATAGTCCCCTTCGAGAATATCTATCCTCCGCGCCGCCCCCGTGGAATGCATTCCTGAAAAAACCCCTTCATCCACCTGCCTGTTATATTCCGCAACCAAACGTTTCTCTTCCTCCGCCCTCTTCCAATATTCCTCCGCTTCCGTAATATTCGGATTATAATAAAAAACCGTAATGTCGAAATATTCCCGCAGATATTCCATAACATAACTTGAGCAGGGAGCACAGCAACTATGCAGCAAAAGCCTTCTCCCTGCTGCCCCCTTTGGCAAACCGCCAATAATTTTATCCAGTTCCTTCGCATAGTTCCTGCTGTTTGCCATAGGTTTATCTCTGCCTTCCCTTTCCCTACCCTATAATCGTCCCCCCGTTCGGATGAAGGATCTGCCCTGTCATATAACTGGAATCATCCGAAGCAAGGAACACATAACAGGGCGAAATTTCACATGGCTGGCCTGCCCGGTTCATCGGCACATGGGCTGTCCCCATTCCAAAAGTGGAAACCGCCTCCGCCGAATACGATGCCGGGATCAACGGCGTCCATACAGGCCCCGGCGCCACCCCGTTCACGCGGATACCCGTATCTGCCAGTGACAGGGAAAGCGACCTTGTCAAAGATACGATTGCCCCTTTTGCCGCACTGTAATCAATCAGCTCCTTATTCCCCTGGTAAGCCGTCACGGAAGCAGTATTAATAATGCTGCCGCCCTTTTTCATATGCGGCAGGGCAAACTGTATCAGGTAGAAAAAAGAAAACACATTATTCCGAAATGTCATTTCCAACTGTTCATGGGATATGTCCAGGATACTCTTCTGCACAAACTGGACTGCATGGTTATTTACCAATATATCCAGCTTCCCGAAATGCACCGTCGTCTTATCCACACAATATTTTGCAAAGCTTGGATCCTTCAGATCTCCCTGCAGCAACAAGGACTTCCCCCCTAATTGCCCTATTCTCGCCGCCGTATCCATGGCATCCCGTCTTTCGTCATAATAAACGATTGCCACACAGGCCCCTTCCCTGACAAAATCATAGGCGACAGCCCGGCCTATACCGCTGTCGCCGCCTGTAACCAGCGCAATTTTCCCTGCCAGCCTGCGCTGCTTCGCCTCACGCTCCGATATTGGTATCGGCTCCATGATATATTCCAGCCCCGGCTGCCTGTTCTGGTGCTGCGGCGGAAAAGCCGTAACCTCCCTTTTACAGACAAACTCCATATGGCAATCTGCCATACACTTATTGCCTTTACTGTTTTGGTCCATATATAAATAACCCCTGCCGTTATTTGCTATATCATATGCCCAATAACAGATTTTGCCCCTGCTACAGCTTTTTATTTAAGACATAATTTAACGAATCTACCACCTGTTCCGGCTCGAAAGGCTTCGCAATAAAATCATCCGCCCCTTCTTTGATGGCTGTCACCATCTTCTCTTTCTGCCCTGCCGCCGTCACCATGATAACTTTCGCATTGTCATCTTCCTTTTTAATACAAATCAAAGCTTCCAGCCCGTTCATAACCGGCATGGTAATATCCATGGTGACAGCATCCGGCTTCAGTTCCCTGTACATCAATACTCCCTCTTCCCCGTTGGCTGCTTCCCCGGCAATCTCATATCCTGCATCCGTCAGCACCTGCCTCAGCATCCTGCGGGACGTCCTTGAATCATCTACAATCAAAACTCTTGCCATAATTCTATCTCCTCCTGCACTTACACATACTATGCTTCCATCTTACTTTCGGTTTCTGCACCTGTCAAACCGTGCTTCCGCCTTACTTCCGGCCTCTGCACCTGCCGCAATAATTATGCTTCTATCTTTATTTCGGTATCCACCGCAATCACAATTCTGACTTTACGGTTCAGCACATAAACCGGCACAACCAGCACCTCGTCTTTTGCCGTTATGCACCCGCCCTGATAATAGGTAGGAGGAACCATATCCACCTGGACATTCCTCAGGCTCAATTCCGATGCAAATAACCCGTTTACACAATTCACGAACTCACAGACCGAATCAAAAGCGAACAAATCCATCGCCCCGAATTCTTCGTTGCCAAAAGTCTCCGCCACGGCAAGCAGATTATTCCCTTCCCCGGCAAGCCCCAGTAAAATGGAGTGATCCCCTTCCACCTCCTGCATCGCAAGGTTCTCAAATTCAAAGCTGCCTGTCTCATAAGAAGTATCCAGCGATATATTATTATCAATCAGCCGGACCATCGTACGGAGCATAACACCTACCAGCCCCATGGCAAGCGGCCTGGAACTCCTGACATACAACGGAATCATACGGTCGATATCCCCGCTCTTGAAATCCTCCATATCCGTATTGGTGAAACCGTTTACCTGCTGGTACAGATCCATCGCGGCCTCCACCTGTCCAATCGTCATAATGCCCAGTTCCGTTGCTGCCTGGACAAAGGACAGGTAAGGATTGCCCTGCTGCTTTAACAGGCGGATTACCTGGCTCTCCGTCAGGAAACCCATCTCTACCGCGATATCTCCGAAGCGCTTATCTTCCCGCGCCTGTTTCCGGTTAATTTTGTCTGCCTGCTCCTGTGAGAGCAGTTCTTCACTGACAGCAATAAGCCCCAACCGGACCCTTGATTTTTTTTGTTCACTCTGTATCGCTTCCAACTGCTCGGAAGAAACCAACTTTTGTTCTAAAAGAAATCTGCCAAAAATCTGATTAAACATATCTACCCTCCACCTGAAAATCATTTTACCTTAAACTTAGGAACCGGCTATGTATTCCGTTAAAAAGCCTTTCCTGTTATTATACTATATTTACGACACAAAATCAAATAAACTTATCTGATTTGACTCAGGTAAATTTCCAAGCAGATTCAGTGCCCCCATCAGGTCTACCACCGTCTTGGATACTTTTGCCCGCTCACGGAAATCATCCTTTGACAGGAACGGCCCGTCCTTTGCCGCCTCCACTATGGAATCCGCCGCTTTCTCACCAAGCCCGTCAATACTGCTTAAAGACGGCATCAGCTTCCCGTCCACTATCTGGAACAGCCTTGACTGGGCGGAAAAAATATCAATCGGCACAAATTCAAAACCTCTTGCATACATTTCCTGCACCAGTTTCATGTCCCGGTAAGAATCCTGCTCTTTTTTGGAAAGCGTATCCATCCTCTGTTTATAATCCGCCATCACCTTCTCCAGATGATCCCTGCCCTGGCACATCAGCTCATAAGAAAAAGCGGAGGCACGGATACTGAAAAAGGCGGCATAAAAGGCCAGCGGGTAATTGATCTTGCAATATGCAATCCTCCATGCCATCATCACATAAGCCGCCGCGTGCGCCTTCGGGAACATGTACTTTATCTTTTTGCATGACCAGATATACCAGTCCGGCACATTGGCCGCCAGCATTGCCTCTTCCATCTCGGGCTTTAAGCCCTTCCCTTTCCGCACGCTTTCCATAATGGTAAAAGCCAGGGAACTTTCCACCCCCATGCCGATCAGGTAGACCATAATATCATCCCTCGTACAGATAGCGGTGGAAATCGTCGCCTTCCCCTCCTGTATCAAAGTCTGCGCGTTCCCGAGCCAGACATCCGTCCCATGGGCAAGCCCTGCAATACGCACCAGGTCGGAAAAAGCCTGGGGTTTCGTATCAATTAACATCTGCATGGCAAATTCCGTACCGAATTCCGGAATCCCCAAGGCACCCAGCCGGCATCCCCCGATTTGATCCGGCGTAATGCCCAGCGCCTCCGTATTCATAAACAAAGACATCACCTGCCTGTCGTCCAGAGGGATGGTTACCGGATCGATCCCTGTCAAGTCCTGCAGCATACGTATCATCGTCGGATCATCGTGCCCCAGAATATCCAGCTTCAACAGGTTGTGGTCGATGGAATGATAATCAAAATGCGTCGTTACGATATCGGTAGCCATATCATTGGCCGGGTGCTGCACCGGTGTAAAAGAATTGATATCCTCACCCAGAGGCAGCACGATAATCCCCCCCGGATGCTGCCCGGTGCTGCGCCGCACGCCGGTACAGCCCGTTACAATCCGGTTGATTTCGCAGGTCCTCTTGTGCTTTCCCTTTTCCTCGTAATATCTCTTCACATAACCGAAAGCGGTCTTATCCGCCAGCGTGCCAATCGTCCCGGCCCGGTAGGTCTGCCCTGCCCCGAAGATAACTTCCGTATATTTATGCGCCTTACTCTGGTACTCACCGGAAAAATTCAGGTCAATATCCGGCTCCTTATCCCCCTTGAACCCCAGAAAAGTTTCGAAAGGGATGTCGAACCCATCCTTCTTAAGCGGCGCGCCGCAGGAAGGGCATATTTTGTCCGGCATATCACAGCCCGCCCGCCCCGCATAGGCTTTCACTTCCTCCGAATCAAAATCACTGTAATGGCAGGCGCTGCAATAATAATGGGGGCTGAGCGGGTTCACCTCCGTAATCCCTGCCATCGTCGCCACAAAAGAAGACCCCACCGACCCTCTGGAACCTACCAGATAACCGTCCTCCACGGATTTCCATACCAGCTTCTGGGCAATAATATACATTACCGCAAACCCATTAGTGATTATGGAATGCAACTCCTTCTTTAAACGCGCCTCCACGATTTCCGGCAGCTCCTCCCCGTAAATCTCATGCGCCTTGTTGTAACAAATGTCCGTCAGCGTCTTATCGCTGTCCGGGATAACCGGCGCACACTTGTCCGGACGCACCGGAGCCATGGTTTCCACCATATCCGCGATCAGGTTCGTATTGCTTATCACCACTTCCTCCGCCTTATCGCTGCCCAGATAGGCAAATTCTTCCAGCATTTCCTCCGTCGTGCGCAAATACAGGGGCGCCTGGTTGTCCGCATCGGCAAAGCCCTTCCCTGCCATGATAATCCGCCGGTATACCTCATCCTCCGGATCCAGGAAATGCACATCGCAGGTAGCAACTACAGGCTTGCCAAACTGCTCCCCCAGATCCACGATCCTCCGGTTCATATTCTCAATATCCTCTATGGAATTAATATTCCGCACCTTCTCCGATGCGATCATAAATTTGTTATTCCCCGTAGGCTGTATTTCCAGATAATCGTAAAAATTCACTATCCCGGCAATCTCCGCATCCGCTTTCCCGTCCAGCAATGCCCGGTACAGCTCCCCCGCCTCACAGGCGCTTCCCAAAATCAGCCCCTCCCGGCACTTCGCCAGCAGGCTCTTTGGCACTCTTGGCCGTTTGCTGTAATAAGTCAGGTGGGACTCTGACACCAAACGGTACAGATTGACCCTTCCCGTATCATTTTTCGCCAGGATAATCGCATGGTAAGAAGGCAGCTTCTTCACAATATCCGGATTGGAATCTCCCAGGGCATTGACTTTGGCTAAAGTATCCGCCCCCCTCTCCTTTAACATAGGGATAAATTTTACGAAAATCTCCGCTGTCGCCTCCGCGTCATCCACGGCACGGTGATGGTTTTCCAGTGAAATCCCCAGCGTCTTTGCCACCGCATCCAAAGTATGTTTCGCCTGATGCGGCAGCAGCACCCTGGCTATGCCCACCGTATCCACATAGGTAAATTCCTCCGGCAGCCCCTGCCTTGCCGCATTTTCCATGATAAAACTCATATCAAAGTTCGCATTGTGCGCCACCAGCACCGCATCCTTGCAAAATTCCAGAAACTCCGGCAAAACAGCCTCGATCTTCGGCGCTCCCACTACCATTTCATCATTGATCCCCGTCAGCTTTTCTATCTCAAAGGGAATCGGCACTTCCGGATTCACAAAAGCAGAATAATGATCCGTAATTTCCCCTTCTTCCACCTTCACCGCGCCGATCTCAATAATCCGGTTATTTACCGGGGAAAAACCGGTCGTTTCTATATCGAAAACAACAAAAGTGCTCCGGAAATCCTGCCCCCTGTCCCCGGACACTATTTCCTTCAGATCATCCACCAGATAAGCTTCCATTCCGTAGATTACTTTAAAAAAGTCCTGCTTATCCGGATCCGGGTCACCGGCCTCCTTCCGTTTTCCCTTTTCCGCTTTCCACAAATCCTCCCATACATGGTTGGCATCCGGAAAAGACTGTACCACACCATGGTCGGTAATGGCAATGGCCGGATGCCCCCACTTATAGGCACGCTTTACAATATCCTTTGCCTCCGACACCCCGTCCATATCGCTCATCTTCGTATGGCAGTGCAGTTCCACACGCTTCCTCACACTGTTGTCAGAACGGGAAGAAGTAAAATCCGGTATTTTTTTCACACCGGCAATGGAACCGATTGTCAGTTCGTTATCAAACTTATCAATCACTGCCAGGCCCTTTACTTTTACAAAAGCACCTTTAAAAAGCCCCTGCCCGATTTCCTCCACCTGATCATTGCCCGCGAAAATCTTGAATGTCAATGTATCCGTAAAATCAGTGATATCATAAAAGAGGATTGTCTTCTCATTCCGGATCTCCCTCTTATCCGTGTTGATAATCTTCCCCCGTATCACCACCTCGCCGATCTCCCCGATAATATCCTCTATGTTCATCGCCGGCTCGTCAAAATCACGTCCATACACCACATCCGGGTTATCCGAGCGTTTCACGGCACGTTTATAATCTGCCCGATCCGCCCCCCTGCCGGAACGGAAACCTCCCCGGCCTCCATGTTCATGCTGCTTCAGGACGCCTCCCTTTGCGGACGCCCCGGCGGAAGCTGACTGGCCATAACTGCCGTCCCCGGAACCCGGCTGCCCATAATTGCCGTTTCCGGACATTCCGGAACCAGGCTGGGGCCGGCCGTAACCGCCGCTTCCGGACATCCCGGAACCCGGCTGGGGCTGGCCGTAACCGCCGCCCCCGGACACCCCGGAACCCGGCTCGGGCTGGCCATAGCTGCCGCTCCCGGGCATCCCCGTTCCTGCCTTCCCATAACTGACGCTCCCGGCTCTTCCGGCGCCTGCCTGGACACCCGCGCCATATCCGCCGCTCCCGGGCATACCTGCCTGCTCGGCATTATCATACACATCCCCTCCGGACATCCCGTCAGCCCCATACTGCCCTGCCGCAGCGCCGCCGGCGCCATTTCCCGCCGGCACCATTCCGCCATACGCCCCTGCCGCCTGGTATCCTGCAGGCTGGCCCTGTCCATACGCATCCGCCTCCCCATATCCCCCGTACTGCCCGTCCGTCCCGCCGGAACCGCCCCTGGAAAGGCCGGAAGCCCGCGCACTGATTTCTGCCACCTGCCTGGCAATCTTAAACTCATCCTCCTCCCGGTGCCTGCCCGCCCGGCTCTCCTTATAACCGACCCCGATATCCACCCGGAAACCAAACCGCTCATTATAAATCTTATCCAGAATCCGGACAAGCTCCGCCGACTTACTCCTGGCGGGAACCGAATCCTCTACCGTAAGCAACAGCTTATTCTCTTCCGGATAAGTAACATCCGCATTTTTAAACACATTATACTCCACCGGGCTATACTCCCTGAGTTCCAGCAAAATGCTGTTCCGGTACACATCCATAAACTTCTGCGGGTTATACTGGGAAGAAAGATGATACTTTTCATACATCTTTATTACCATCGGGAAACTGGGAAATAGCTGTTTCTTTATCATCTCCTCCATTTTGAAAATAAATTCCTTCTCAATCAGCCTGCCGCTCACAATATAAACCCGCAGCAAATCCCTCCGCTTATTGGAAGAAACCCTTTCCACATCCACCTGTTCAAACAAATCCCTGACCTTACCTTCCAGCGTAAGAGACGGAAACACATCAAAAAATCTCTTCATACCCAACCATTTCTCCATTCCTGGCAGCAAACAAAACCGCAAAAATCCCTTCCAAAAATCTACATACAGTGTAGCCGCTTCACCACTTTGCGTGATATTAAGACCATTTGGTCTGCCAAATTTAATCAACGTAGCCCGCTACGCCTCTTAAATTTGGCAAAGCATACTTGCTTTTAATCTCCCATAAATTGTGACGCACATCTGGCAGAAAGCATTTTTCAAACACGCTCTGGAAAATCTTAGGTGGCGCCCTTTGTCGCCTTAGATTTTCTTTCCATGCTCAGCAACTCTTCCCGCAAAACCGAAAGCAATTCCGCTTCCGGCACCTTGCGGATAATCTCCCCTTTTTTAATCAGCAGCCCTTCGCCTGCGCCTCCGGCGATTCCGATATCCGCCTCCTTTGCCTCACCCGGCCCATTGACCGCGCAGCCCATCACAGCCACCTTAATGTCCAGCGGGATATCCGCCACCATCTCTTCCACCTGATTGGCAAGCCCGATCAGGTCTATCTTCGTCCTCCCGCAGGTAGGGCAGGACACTACCTCGATCCCCCCCTTACGCAGCCCCAGGGTACGCAGGATCAGTTTCGCCGACTTGACTTCCTCCACCGGATCCCCTGTCAGCGAAACCCTCACCGTATCCCCAATCCCCTGGTATAAAATAACACCAAGTCCTATGCCCGACTTAATGTTCCCGCTCGTCAGCGTCCCTGCCTCGGTAATCCCCACATGCAGCGGATAATCCGTCTTCCCAGCCAGTATCTCATGCGCCCGGATGCACATCAGCACATCCGAAGACTTAATGCTGATAACCAGGTTCCCATATCCCAAATCCTCTATCATCCGCACCTTATCCAACGCGCTCTCCACGATTCCCTCTGCCGTCACTCCGCCATACTTTTCCACCAGTTCCTTCTCCAGTGAACCGCTGTTCACCCCTACCCGGATAGGGATATCCCTTTCCTTTGCCGCCTTCACCACCTCGGCAACCTTCTCCCGGCCGCCGATATTACCCGGATTAATCCGAATCTTATCCGCCCCGTTCTCCATTGCCGCCAGCGCCATTTTATAATCAAAATGAATATCTGCCACAAGCGGTATAGAAATCTGCTTCTTAATCTCCCTGAGCGCCTCCGCTGCCTCCATATTCGGAACCGTACACCGGATTATCTCACATCCCGCAGCCTCCAATCTGCGGATCTGCCCAACAGTAGCCGCAACATCTTCTGTCCTTGTATTCGTCATAGACTGGATCAGCACCGGGTTCCCCCCGCCGATCACTTTTCCCCCTATCCGTATTGCCTTTGTATGCTCCCTGTGCATCTTAACCGCCTCGCTTTCCTTATTTATTTCCGTACCGCCTGCAATATCTCTATGATAACCCATACCTGCCTCAGGGTTCAACCCCTTTCAGGTAGAAAGTTCTGCCCTGTGCCTCCCCCGTCCCCTTGTTGATACATTCCAGCCGCAGTTCATAATGTTCCCCCTCATCAAAATTTTGCAGAGGGATTTCCAACCGCAGCGTTTCGGATAGTGCGTATTCCGCATCATAACGTATCAGCAGCTTCTGCCCCTGTCCATTGCGGACTACTACAAACAATGCCGTTTCCTCCCCTCTTCCCTTCGCCCACACATCTGCATTTTGCCCCAAAGGCAGCCACGCCGCCAATATTCCCAGAAAAATGCCCATCACCAGCCCTTTTCCCTTTTTCATGGTAAGCAATACATTTTTCTCCTGCCGTACTCCCCGGTATCCCCGATACCTGAAACGGCTTACCAGGCTTTTCCCAAGGCATAGCAGCAGGATAAGAGCCGCTGCAAGGAGAAGCCTTTCTTCCGCCTCAGCCTTCCCCATAGCCGCCATCCTTCCCCCTATAACAGCCAAACCATCCCTTACCGTTCCCATGCCTTTTACAGCCGCCTGCCCGGCCATATTGTTTCCGTGCCGCCCTGCTGCCTCTTCCTCTATCCATGCCCATAATCCCAGAAAGGAAATACTGCTTCCTGCCAATGCCAGCCCATACACTGTTTTACCTGCATTTTCCATATATCTCCTGATCCGGTCTGCCTTTCCGTAATTTTCCAGTTCCCGCTTCATACTGCGGACTGTGGAATAACGCTTTTCTTTTTCCGGTTGTACGGCTTTTTTCACGACTTTCTCCAATCCCGCTGACAGCCGTCTGTCATAAAACCGGATTGGCTGCATCAGGAACGGCGGACGGGATGGATCGCACCCGGTCAGCATATGGAATAAGGTAGCTCCCAACCCGTAAATATCACTCCGTTCGTCCACTGTCCGGCCGCAGTTTGCCTCAAACTGTTCCGGCGCCGCATACCCCCATGTCCCGCCGGCACATGCTTTCTGTGCCTCCTGATAACGCAGGAATGCCGTGCCGAAATCCACCAGCCGCACATGCCCTTTCTCATCTATCATAATATTGGCAGGCTTCATATCCCGGTAAATTACCGGGCATTCCCTTTCATGCAGATAAATCAATACCTCTGCCAGCTCCATCGCCCACCTTGCCGCCTGTCCCTGCCCCACTGCACCCTTTTCCCTTATGTAATCCGCCAGATTCCTGCCCTCGATATATTCCATCACCAGATATTTATACCCGTTTTCCTCCATATAGTCCGTCACTGCAGGAAAAGCCGGATGCCGCAGATCCTTTAACATTCCCAGCTCCCTATCCGATATCCCGTCCCCTGCCAGGAACTTCTTAATCGCCACCGGGCACTGTAAATGCCTGTCATATGCTTTAAATACCTTTCCGCTGCCGCCGCTTCCTATCTCTTCATAAAATATATACTTCTCCTTTAACCTCTCCTCCATGGATTTTTCCCTTTCTTATTCCAGTACCGCCAAGTCGTACCCAATACCCAATACCCTGCAGAACAAATCCTGTCCCTAATGCATGGACAGTATTTCTTCTGGGGCATTGTGCACGACTTGGCTGTTTCCAGTTCCGCCAGCCCCCACCCAATGCCCAATACCCTGCAGAACAAATCCTGTCCCTAATACATGGACAGTATTTCCTCTGGGGCATTGCGTGCGGGCTGGCTGTTTCCAGTACCGCCATGTCGCGCTCAATGCCCAATACCCTTAACACATCTTTATTACTATGGCGGAGATGTTGTCTGTTTCTCCGTGCCTTTTCCCATAACCGGCCAGTTCCTCCAGTCTCCTTCCTATCTGTTCCCGGGACTGTAAAAAGGCGGGCTGCAATGCTTCCCCGATCTGAGCCTCCGATATTTTATTTCGGAACCCGTCTGTACATAATAGCATAACCTGGTTCTTTCTTATCTTTCCTCCTGATACATCCGGTTCCTTCCAGGAAAAACTGCCGATGCAGCGCAGCAGGGTGCGGCTGTCCGCTGTGTGATCCTTTGTCAGCCTGCGTATATGTATTTTCCGTATCCCTCTTCGCACGCGGTAAAGCCTGGTATCCCCGCTGTGCCATAACACATACCGTTTTCCGCTTATTAACAGTGCTGTCATTGCACTGCCCAGTTTTATTCCATGCCGCTCCCCGTATCTTCCCATCTCTTCGTTACAGTGGTATAATACCCTCAGCCCTGCCTTTTCTATCTTTTTTCTTCCTTTCCGTTTCTGCAGCATCCGGATACCTTCCGTGTAAAACCATTCCGTCATCCTCTCCGCCGCAAACCCGCTGGCTGTCTCCCCTTGCTGCAGCCCGCCGATGCCGTCACATACTAATGCCAATACCGCTTTTTTCCCGCAAATACTGACCTGCTGGAATGAAACAGAATCCTGGTTGGACTCCCTCATCCCTTTATCCCAATATATTTCAGATAAAATCTCCATTTTCCCTCCTTTGCAGCATTCTATTCCCCTTCCGGATAACAAACTTCCCCCTAAAACCCTTTTTCCCCTGTTCTGATTTCCATTCTTTTTGTGGGATTCAGACTATCAGATCCATAGCCCGTCTTAAAAAGATTTGACATTTTTATTATAAATGAAATGAAAAGAAAAAACAAGTATACAACTTGCACAAAGTTCAGCGTGGGAGCAAACCGGGTCTTTAACACTTGTAAATAAAAAAACATGTCGAAAACCGCATAACTTCGG
>CANDKY010000058.1 GCA_947385425.1 uncultured Lachnospiraceae bacterium
CCCTTGCGTTTGACAGCATTTTTTTCTTAAGTTAATGACATTGGGAGTGAACTGTCACACAAACGGCAGGGTATAGGCCCTGCCGTTTGTGTATGGTACACTATTTCCTTTCTTACAGAGCGAGTTCCCTGATGAGTTTTTGCGCATCATAAAACCCCTGGCGATAAGCGGCGGCGCCATATTCGGAGCCGATGGCATTCGTTGCGGAAATGGCTTTGTCAACAGCTAACTGTTGTTCCTTGCTCAGGCCGCACTGATCCAGTTTCTCAATTTCTTCGTTGCACTCACGCAGGGCATTTTGGTAGTCTTCGTTTCTGCTGAGAGTCTTTTCGAGGGCGCCGTATCTGCGCATGTGAAAAAAGTTTTCCATAATACTGTCCTGTTCCTTCATTTTTGCTTCCATTCTTGCCTCCATTTTTTCTTCCTGCCTTTCTTCCTGTTTTTTCTTTGCTTCGGTTATCTTTGCTTTAGTTATAGATGCCATGCAATTCTCTATGACACTGCTGATGCCGGCGGCTCTTGGTGAATGATATCCTTCTTCCAATACTTTATATAATTGGAAGCCAATCAGGACGCCGGCCTGCAGATAGACATCACTGTGTGCCAATGCGAAATCGGATATGATATCCTGCAGGACGGCATCAGTTTTGTCAGCGGATGGGAATAGCTCTTTTAGTTTTGCATATACTTCCTGATAAGCATTGCTGATCCGCTCCTGATAGGCATCTGTGTTGATGGAATCCGGCTCTGCGCCGTACATGAAATAAGTAGCAAGTTCGCTTATCTCTATTTTGTTGAGTATTTTTTCAAACTCATTCATATCTTCTCCTTTCACGAATTGCTTTCCTGAGGTTCGAGTATATTAATACAGTTCCATAGAAACATATTATTGGTGTATGAATGCATTATATCACATCCGTGTTAGAAATAATAGTCTTTTCGCCAAAATTATTTATAAAGTTTTTGGCATGGGTTACTGTTCAAAGGCAATGTCATTAACTTAAGCTTCCCGGAACGCTACAGAGCATATATCTCACTGCAGCGCTCCGAAAAGCTTAGAGCCTGTTTAAAATCTCATTTCCACCATCTGTACACCTCATTTTGCGAGATCTTTGCCCCTCACAAACTGCGGTGCACATTTGGCGAAAAGCAGATTTTAAACAGGCTCTAAGTTAATGACATTGGAAATGAACAGAATGTTGGAATAAGTGATGTATAATATAGGATTGAGTAAGCATAATACTTTCTAAGACAAAATATGTCTAAATCGTAATAGCAGGCATTTTCTTTGCCGCTTGCTCCAAACAGCATCTTTCACCTCCGTGCCCGGAAGGATTTACGGACGTAAGCATGGCCGGAAATTCTTCCATATGGAGGCATGGAGGTGGAAGATGCGGAACTGGAATGAAAGCGGAACTGGAATAAAAACAGCATCTTTCACCTCCGTGCCCGGAAGGATTTACGGACGTAAGCACGGCCGGAAATTCTTCCATATGGGGGCATGGAGGTGGAAGATGCGAAACTGGAATAAAAGCGGAACTGGAATAAAAACAGCATCTTTCACCTCCATGCCCGGAAGGATTTACGGACGTAAGCACGGCCGGAAATTCTTCCATATGGGGGGCATGGAGGTGAAAGATGCGGAACTGGAATAAAAGCGAAACTGGAATAAAAAAATGAACAATCATCTGAAAAATGAAACAAGTCCCTATTTACTGCAGCATGCGGAGAATCCCGTGGACTGGTATCCGTGGTGCAGGGAGGCATTTGAGAGGGCGAAAAAAGAGGACAAACCGATTTTCCTGAGCATCGGTTACAGTACCTGCCATTGGTGCCATGTCATGGCCCATGAGAGTTTTGAAAACACGGCAACGGCTGAAATTATGAACCGTTCTTTTATTTCCGTAAAAGTTGACCGTGAAGAACGTCCTGATATTGACAGTGTATATATGTCCGTGTGCCAGGCGCTTACGGGCAGCGGCGGCTGGCCTATGAGCATATTCATGACATGGGATAAAAAGCCGTTTCTGGCAGGCACATATTTTCCTGCCTGCCCGCAGTACGGTATGCCGGGCTTTTCCGATCTGCTGAATGCGGTAGCGGATCAGTGGAACAGCGGCAGGGAAGAACTCCTGCATTCAGCGGATCGGATTATAGGGCACCTGAAGCACCGGGAATCCGGCTTTGGCAATCCGGGGCAGCCGGATTCCGATTATGAAGATCCGGGACAATCAAAATGCGGTTACGGAGATTTGGGGCAACAGGAACCCGGCCCTGGGGATTTGAAGCAATCAGGGGCAGGGCTCGGGAATGAGGCGCAGTCAGAATCTGAATATGGAAAATTATATGGCGCTAACCTTCCCGGGGAAGCAGTGGAAATGTTTTCGGGAAGTTTTGACAGCATGTACGGCGGGTTCGGGGGCGCACCGAAATTTCCCGTACCGCATAATTTACTGTTCCTCCTGTTGTATGCCGTGCAGGAGGATAAGCCGGAGGTACTTGAAATGGCCGAAAAGACGCTTATGCAGATGCGCCTGGGAGGTATTTTTGACCACATTGGATACGGTTTTTCCAGATATTCCACAGACAGGTATTTTCTTGCACCCCATTTTGAAAAAATGCTGTATGACAACGCCTTGCTGATCGCAGCCTATGCGTCCGCGTACCATGTAACAGGAAAAACGGTCTATCTGGATACCGCTGAAAAAACAGCGCGGTATATCTTTCGTGAAATGACGTCACCAGACGGCGGCTTTTACAGCGCGCAGGATGCTGACAGCGAAGGGATAGAGGGGAAATATTATACTTTTGCGGCTGCGGAAATAACAGATATTCTTGGCGCAAAGAGAGGGAAAAAGTTTTCGGAAGCTTTTGATATTACCAGGGAAGGCAATTTTGAGGGTATGAATATTCCGAACCTCTTAAGCAGCCGTGATTTGGATTCTGATTTCGAAGCCGAAACCAGGAAGTTATATCATTACCGTAAGGGGCGTTCGAAGCTGCATCTTGACGACAAGATACTTGTCTCCTGGAATTCCATGATGATAGCAGCCCTCTCTGTGCTTTACAGGGTTTCACGGAAAGAGGAGTACCTTCAGGCAG
Source organism: uncultured Lachnospiraceae bacterium (assembly GCA_947385425.1). Lineage (GTDB taxonomy): Bacteria > Bacillota > Clostridia > Lachnospirales > Lachnospiraceae > Kineothrix. The sequence continues at coordinate 3,103 of CANDKY010000058.1, forward strand.
CGGTCAGGGCGCAGGGATTTATAGAGGGGAATTTATGCGGGGGCCTGCAGCTTTACACAAGCTGGCGCGGCGGGAAACGCGCGGAAAACAGTTTTCTGGACGATTATGCGTTTTATACCGCGGCGCTGACAGAATTGTATAACGCTACTTTGGACAGGAGCTATCTGGAAAAAGCAGAGCAGTTTTGCATGGAAGCGGTAAAGAGGTTTTCCGACGGCAAAAACGGGGGATTTTTTCTCTCGGATCCGGAAAATACAGAGCTTTTCATGAATCCGAAGGAATGCTATGACGGCGCTGTCCCGAGCGGGAATTCCGTAATGGCTTACAACCTTATAAGATTGTACCAGCTTACCGAAAAAGAGGATTACAACAGACTGGCCCGGAAACAGCTCCGGTATATGGCCGGCAGGGCAGAGGATTATCTGATGGGGCACAGTATGTTTTTGTTTGCACAACTGATTTATGACAATCCGCCGGAGCACATTACGGTTGTTTTGAAAAACAGTTCGGATTTGGAGGAAATAAAAGGGCGGCTTCCGTTGCTGGCCAATGTGGTTGTGGTTCCGGAAAGCAAAGAATATCACCTGATCAATGGCAAGACGGCATTCTATGTATGTAAGAACCATGTCTGCCTGCCAGGCTGCACGGCGGACAGCCGGAATCCGGCGGCGCTTACCGGGCGGAAGGGGATGGCAGGGGATTCATTGGAAATAGGGTAATGAATCCCACATAAGCCGTTTTGTGCAGTCCGCCGGTATTTATCCGGTTTGCTTTTGGCGGAAAGAGAGAGATGCTTGGAGGCAGTGTGAAAAAAGTTTTAAAGCGTGTCTCCTCCGATTATTTCCGCCCCATCCGGCAGATCCCGTATGACAAGCGCACATGTATTTGTAAGCCGCACATTGCTTTTTAGCGGATATGCTAATTTGCCTTTTCTTTCACCCGTGATGCAATGGACCTCTAATTTTGTATCTGCCAACCCCAGGTTATTTTCCAAATTATTGGTAAAGATGAGGCTTCCGGCACTTACACCTATTACCAGGCCGTTGTTTTTTATATATTTGTCCAATGATTTATGAAACCCTGTGGCATTGATTCTTTCAAGCAAATAAGATGCATTTCCGCCGCACAGATATACCACGTCATAGTGCTGCAGCTTTTCGAACTCCATTCCGGCATGTAAATCATATACGGTAATGTTTTTATCTAAAATACCGCATTTTAACAGATCATTCATGCATTTGGGCAAAACTTCTATTGCACCTGCATCTATTGCCGCGGTAGGGATAAATAATGCTTTTACCAGGGACATGTCTTTCCCTGCCATATCCAGAAAGCATTCCTGTATTTCTTTCGTTTCCAGACCCGCCGATGTTAATAATACCCTCATATTTCCTCCTGTTCCGTCCAATTCATCTGTCCGTTGGAAATTCCTGATTTTCTGCATTCATTGCATACATCTTCCTTTTCCGCCTGATTTCCTATTTGATACTTCAAAACCTTGTCTTTAAGTACAATGTATTTTTCATTATCTGCCTTAAAATCAGCAAACCAGATCTCACCGGTATCCGAAGCGTGCCGCAGCGCTTTTGAAATCTGTTCCGGGAAATCTTTTTTGTCACATGTAAAAAACAGCGCGGTCCAATATTTCGGTTTCCCGCCAGTATTCCATAATTCCATTTTGTGGATATTAAGGTAATCGATGATACTGTCGTCGGTTATGCTTTCCTTAATCAGCACTCCTTCGTATAATTCCGGTTTCTTCTTTTGGATTGCATTGCTGCCGCAGTTGCGGACGTTTTTCACCGTATCCAATATTAATTCATCTTTTAACAGAAGATCCATAGATACCCGGAAGGTTTCCCCGAGTATCAGCAATTTTTCTGTCTCCGGCAATGCAATGTCAGCTTCCCATTTCGATATGGACTGCCTGCTGACATTGCATATTGCTGCAAGCTCTTCCTGGGTCATCCTGTTTGCTTTTCTTAGTTCTATAATCTTTTCTGATAATTTCATTGCCAATCCTCCCGGTTAAGAGCTTGTTTAAAATCTCATTTTCACCATCTGTACACCCCATTTTACGAGATCTTTGCCCCTCATTCAGGGGGCGATGCCCCACTACGCCTCCCTCATTCGGGGTAAACCTCTCACAAATTGTGGCGCACATCTGGCGAAAAGCAGATTTTAGACAGGCTCTAAGCTGTGGGTATTTATTGTATTATACAGGATAATTATGCTTTTTGCCACCAACAGGAAAGTGCTGTTTGTCAACCTCCAGTTGCTGACAGAGATTTCTATCGTGCTTTTTCGTATGTCTATTCGACCTTTTCGTATTTTTCTATTTTTAGTTCGGGAATAAGCTATTGCAATTTTTCCTGGGAGAGAGTAGAATGGCTTCAGATATATGGGCTGTACATAAAAACGGCAGGCCGTAAGGTATGGCTGGAGCATTCGCACCTGTGCGCTGTATGAACGACAGCAATGTTGTGTACAGGGAATATATCCGCTGCCAAAGCTGGCATCCCACCCTGTCCCGGGTGCGGTTTCAGGATTGCGCGCAGGTAAGGAACTGTATGTAAATAACCTATGCCATTTGCTGGTCTTTTTCTCCGATAGCAAGTTACTACGTAACTGCCCAAAATCAGTTACATAGCCCTAAGGAATCCACCATTCTGATACCCCCTTAGGGCAAAGCCCGCTATGCGCCCGATTTTGGGTAATTACGTAGTAATTTTGCATTCTCAAGGATCAACCCGGACTATTAGAAAAATCCGGCGGCAACTGTCACAGGTTATTTACATACAGTTCCTTATCTTAGAAAAAATGCTCAGAAATGGAAAAGGAAAAGGGAAAGGAGATACGGAAACATGAATACAAAAAAGATGCATTTTCTGCTCTGTATGGTATTGACGGCGTTTCTGCTGTTTCTGCCCGCTTGTTCTCAGAAGGACAGCGAGAGCGGCCAGGAAACGGAAAAAGAAGAAGTCCTGCTGCCCATCAGCATAAACGGCAAGGAAATCAGAGTGGGGGAAACCACAGTCCAGACTCTGTTGGACGAAGGGCTGGATGTATCCTGGGTGGATGAGAATTATAACCGGATTACGGTAGACCCCTCTACGCAGTTGGAGGCAAATTCATACTATACCGGCGGCAGTATAAAAGTGACGGACAGTATGTCTTTTTCGATTTCACTGGTAACGGATGAAGAGGCGGTTTCTTTGGGGCAGGCTGTGATTGCCCGGCTGGAACTGCGCATGGCAGGCGAGGACGATAAGAGCGTCCTTGAAACGATTTCGTTTGACGGTGTACCGGTTACTGAATTGACCAGGGAGAAAGCAGGGGAGAAGTATCCTGACTGGACCGGGGATGAAGTGATGTGGTTAAAATACGGTTTGGAGTACAAGTATGATCTGAACTTTGATATTTCTACCGGTTATCTCAGTGGCTTCGCCGTAGAATGTAAATATGATGTGGACTGGAACAGTTAAGGAGTAAGAGGGGCGGGGAACCGCCCCTTTTTATGCACAGCCCCATGCAGAGGAAGTATGCCGCTAAGGCGGCGCATGGGGCGCGCGGCGAGTAGGGGGAAGAGCCTCCCCTACTCGATTGCACAGGGGTGCGTAAGGAAATTAGCCGCTTTGCTGCACGCACCCCGCGCGGCGAGTAGGCGGAGTATCCCCTGCTCGGTTCACGAATGGAATAGGGGCAGGGGGAAGCATAAATGGATATCGCTTTATATTATCAAGAAAAAGGGGATAAAGAGCCTTTTATCTTTTTGCACGGCAACGGACAGAATAGTTCTTATTTCAAGAACCAAATCGATTATTTTAGCAATAGATACCGGGTGATTGCTTTGGATACACGGGGACATGGCAGATCGCCAAGGGGTACGAAACCTTTTACGATTGAACAGTTTTCCTGTGACTTATACGATTTTATGGAAGAGCTTGGAATTTTAGAGGCAGTTATTTTGGGATTTTCAGACGGAGCAAACATAGCAATGAAATTTGCGATGAAATATCCGGACAGGGTAAAGGCATTGATACTAAATGGAGGGAATCTGAATCCGGGAGGGGTAAAGATAACGACACAACTGCCAATTGAAATAGGGTACAAAATTGCAAGACGGTTTGCCTCAATATCGCCGGAAGCAAAAAAGAATGCGGAAATGCTTGGGTTAATGGTCAATGATCCGAATATTGAACCTAATGAATTGTCCCAAATAGCGGCTCCTACGCTCGTGATTTGCGGCAGAAACGATATGATTCGGGAATCCCATACAAAGGAGATTGCAAAGAGTATACCGAATGCGGAATTATCGATTATGAAAGGGGATCACTTTATTGCCAATAAGAGATACCTTACATTCAACAAAGTAGTCGAAAGCTTTTTACTAAAGGGCTGTATATAAATAACCTTTGCTTATTGATTTTAACGTCCGTCAACGGTTATCCGTGACAAAAAAAATCTCATGTGTTATAATAAGTAAGCAGTAATAAAATATGTGCCTTATGGAGGATGGAGCCAATGGGAAAAGGAAAATACGTGGCATATGTCTCAACCTATACAGCGGGGAAAGGGGACAATTACGGAATAAAAATCTATGATGTGGATATGGAGAAAGGACGGCTGACAGAAAAAGACCAGGTGGAGATCACCAATTCTTCTTATGTGTCCATTTCCCACAGCATGAAATATCTGTACTCCATTACGGATTTCGGGGTGGAGTCTTATAGGATATTGGAAAACGGGGAACTGGAAGTGATAAACCACGCTACCATAAACGGGATGCGGGGCTGTTATCTTTCCACCGATTATGAAGATAAGTTTTTGTTCGTGGCAGGCTATCATGACGGGAAGATTACGGCGCTGCGCCTGAGAGAGGACGGCGGTGTCGGCGAGATTACCGATGAAATTTACCATAAGGGGCTGGGGAGTATTGCAGAGCGGAATTTCAGGCCCCATGTGAACTGTGTGAAAATGACAAGGGATAACAAGTATCTGTGCGCGGCGGATTTGGGGATGGATCATGTGAAGGTGTACCGGCTCGATCATGCGAAAGGGACGTTGAAGCTGGCGGATGTGATCCGGAGCGAGCAGGAATCTGCCCCCAGGCATCTGAAATTTTCACCGGACGGGAAGTTCCTGTACATTGTCCATGAACTGAAGAATTACATAGATGTGTATACTTATGAGGAAGTGCATGACAACAACCCGCAGTTTGAGAAGATTCAGACAATTTCCACCTTGAACGATTACCATGCCAGCAATTCAGCGGCCAGCGCGCTGAACTTTTCCGATGATTTCCACTATATGGTAAGCTCCAATGCGGGGGACAACAGTGTGGTGGTATATGAAATTGACCAGGAGACAGGGCTGCTGAGGAAGCTGCTGTGTCTGCCGATCAGCGGCGATTACCCGAAAGATGCCGCGCTTTTCCCGGACAACCGTCATCTGGTGTCCCTGAACCAGGAGTCCAACACGATGACTTTCTTTACGACAGATATGGAAAAGGGCCTGATCGTTATGAATGGCCCCGAGGTGCCGGTAGACAGGCCGAACTGCATTATTTTCCATAAACTGATATAATCCGGTTTAAAGCCCTTTCCGATTCAGTGAGGATGCTTCAGGGTGCAGATGCCAGGATATCCCCACGCCCGGTACATGGGGCATCTTTGGTAATGAGAATGGGGCAGAAAGGCTTTTTCATAATGGCTGTATAAAAATAACCTGTGGCAGTTGCGCAGGGTTTTCTTCGAAGATGCAAATTGATATCGGAGAAAAGCCCGGCAAATGGCACAGGTTATTTACGCTCCATGACCGTGAAAACTTTACGGCATTTTATGGAAAGAAAAGCGCAGCGAAGACAGACTATTTCTTCCCATAAAAATCTCTCAGATAAGAAACGCGGGATGCCATATTGCTTATCATAGCATCGGCCAGTGTCAGGGCGGCCATGGATTCAATGACGACGACAGCGCGGGGGACAATGACAGGGTCATGCCTGCCTTTTATTTGCAGCCGGATATTTTCACCGGAGGTGTTTACGGTTTCCTGGCTGGTAAAAATGGAGGGGGTCGGTTTCACATAGGCACGCAGGATGATTTCACTGCCGTCGCTGATGCCGCCTAAGATACCGCCTGCATGATTGGTTTTTTTTGTGATTTTGCCGTTTTCGGAGACAAAAGGGTCATTGTTGGCGGAACCTTTTGCCATACTTACCTGGAAACCGTCCCCAATCTCAAAGGCTTTCACCGCGCCGACGGACATAATAGCCCGGGCGAGGCAGGCATCCAGTTTTTCAAAGACCGGATCGCCGATGCCTGCCGGGACGCCGAGGATACGGCATTCGATAACACCGCCCGCGGAATCCATATCGGCCATGCATTTTGCCAGATATTCTTCGGCTTTCCGGCTGGCTTCGTAATCGGGCATATGTGTAACCGTTGCGGAGATGGCCTCCCGGTCAAACTTTGCCATGTCAGCGGATACGGGGCCGATGGCTTTCGTGTAGGTGAGGAATCCAATGCCCAGTTCCTTTAGCAATTTCGCAGCCACCGCGCCTGCGGCTACCCTTCCGATTGTTTCCCGCCCGGAGGAACGCCCGCCGCCCCGGTAATCCCGGAAACCGTACTTTTGGTCAAACGTATAGTCGGCATGTCCCGGACGGTAACAGGATGCAAGCCCGCTGTAGTCGCGGGAACGCTGGGAAGTGTTGTATACGATTAAGGAAATCGGGGTTCCTGTTGTCCGGCCTTCAAAAGTACCGGACAGGATTTCCACCGCATCGCTTTCCTTGCGCGGGGTGGAAATTTTACTCTGGCCGGGTTTGCGCCTGTCCAGATAATCCTGAATATCTTTCTCTTCCAGAGGGAGGCCGGCGGGGCATCCGTCTATGACTACGCCTATGGCCTTTCCGTGAGATTCCCCCCAGGTAGTTATTTTGAAAATATTGTTGAATGTTGAACCTGACATGTGTGTGCTCCTTTTTTATTGGGTACTTTTGTTGTTTGCGTTTCCTGCCCGGTGCAGTGCCGCGGTTCCCCGCAGTAAGGAATTGTTGCAAAATTCGGTTTCTCCGGTTTATGGGCAGAAGGGATGTACCGCAATTATTATATAAGAAAAATATGGCGGTGGCAATATTGGAATGCTATTATATCAATATCATGACACCGGGGCAATGTCATTAACTGAAATTAGTTATGTATAGTAAACGAATTGGCACAGCGTAAAATAGACTTGCACTCCTTCCTGCTATTGCCAAGAAACCAGGTGCCGGCACCGCACCCGGAGAGGGCCTGCCTGTTTTTGCATCGTTTTGGATGTTGATTTTTCTTAGCAGAAGAATCTATAACATAGGGAAAAATGGCCATGGATGGCCATTTTAGGCAGTTAGGGACAAGGATGTCCCATACTGCCGGCCCGGACTGTGCCAAAACTTATGTCTTCTGCTTAGAAAAATCCCATCCAAATAAGCTGCAAAAACAGGCAGGCCCTCTCCGGGTGCGGTGCCGGTGCCGGCCTGTGGCCAATAACTGCCCTTGTGGCCAATAACTGCTCTGTGGCCAATAACCGCCCGCCCCTTTCCACTGACAGCCGCACGACTTTTGAATACCTCTTGTAATTAAAACCGGAAAACGTTATAATGATTCCTATATTGTGCTCCACACCAAAGGATGCAGGCATATTTTTGCCGGGCCGGATCAATCACTCCGTCCGGCCGGGGCATACACTAAACAGAGAGGAAATGGTTTTTATGAAGAAATGGATTCGGAATCTGATTCTTATTCTGGCGGCAATGGCGGCGGCAGGGGTTTATTATTATATCGCGCTGCCTGCCATTAACATCCACTCATCCGGTTTCTGGTTTTTCATTATAACGATTCTTGTGGTTATTATAATCGTTTATGGAATGAAAGCAGCCAGCCGTGAGTACGTGGAGTCGGAGATATCGGAAAGGCTTGGCATAAAGTTTAACCCGGACGGTTTAAAGGGCAATAAGGTACTGAAAGCGCTGGGAGTTTTGTTGCTTGGCGTTATTGCCGTTTATATCATAGGTTCCCTGCTGTCCTCGCCGATTATCAACGCGAAAAAATACCAGGCGTTATTGACGATCGAAGAGCGGGAATTTACGGAGGATATCAAGGAAGTGGATTACCGCACGATCCCGCTGCTGGATAAAGACTCCGCGGCTCTGCTCGGGAACCGTAAGCTGGGCAGCTTGGTGGACATGGTGTCCCAGTTTGAGGTGGCAAATGACTACACGCAGATCAATTACCAGGGTGTCCCGGTGCGCGTGGCGCCTTTGATGTACGCCAGCCCGATTAAGTGGCTGACCAACCAGAGGGAGGGGCTTCCTGCATATATCCTGATCAATATGGCGACGCAGGATACGGAATGTGTGAAGCTGGAAGAAGGGTTTAAGTATTCCAAATCGGAATATTTTAACCGGAATATATACCGGCACCTGCGTTTCCATTTCCCGACTTATATTTTTGACGACCAGATTTTCTTTGAGATCGACGAGGAGGGCACGCCTTACTGGGTATGCCCGGTGAAGAAATTCAACATCGGCCTTTTCGGCGGGCAGACAGTAGGCAGGGTAGTGCTGTGCAATGCCGTTACCGGGGAGTGCATTGACTACGCGGTGGAGGATGTGCCGCAATGGGTGGATAAAGTATATTCGGCGGAACTGCTGGTGCGCCTGTATGATTATTCCGGGATATTGAAAAACGGTTATTTCAATTCCGTCCTTGGGCAGAAGGACTGCCTGCAGTCGACAAACGGTTATAATTATATCGCGCTGGAGGATGATGTGTGGGTCTATACCGGTGTGACCAGCTTAAGCGGCGACCAGTCCAATGTAGGTTTCGTCCTGATGAATCAGAGGACAATGGAAACAAGGTATTATAAGGTGGAAGGCGCCATTGAAGATTCCGCCATGTCTTCGGCGGAAGGGCAGGTCCAGAACCTGGGATACCGGGCGACGTTCCCGCTGCTGTTAAATATTGCGGATGAACCGACCTATTTCATGGCGTTAAAGGATGCGGCAGGGCTTGTGAAAAAGTATGCCATGGTCAATGTGCAGAAATACCAGTGGGTGGCCATCGGCGATACGGTGCAGGAATGCGAAGGGAACTATACGGAGCTGTTAAGCACGAACGGCATTGTTTCGGAAAAGACAGAGGTTTATCAGGAGATCTCCGGGAAAATAGCGGCGATAGCCCCGATTGTGCTGGACGGGACAACGCATTATTATATCTGCCTGGAGAATCAGGAGGATATCTTTGATCTGGATATGTCGGACACGAAGCTGATCGGCATAGTGAAGTATCAGGTCGGTGATATGGTGAAACTAAAGTATACCGAAGGGTATGGGCTGCATCCGGTCAGGGAGCTGGAGTAGAGCGTTGCTAAAGTTTCCGGCCGCAGAGGAAACTTCCCGCGGCAGAACTGCGGGAAGTTAGGAACTGTATGTAAATAACCTGTGACAGTTGCGCTGGATTTTTCTCTGAGTGTGCCAACCCAAAATCGGGCGCATAGCGGGCTATGTAACTGATTTTGGGTTGGTGCAATCGGAGAAAAAGACCAGCAAATGGCATAGGTTATTTACATACAGTTCCTTAGCTGCCGGGAGATGAAAGGAACTGCCGGATTTGACAGCAGGGCCGAAAAAGTATAGAATTACTGGTGTGAGGAGGAAAAAATATGAATCGCTTTAAGAAAACTTATAGTCAGGGAACCATCGATATCGTTGAAATTTGGGTTGACACCGAGACAGGCGTAAATTATATGTTTCATAAAAACGGGTATTCGGCAGGTTTAACGCCGTTGCTGGACAAAGATGGAAAGCCGGTAGTAACCCGGCAAGACTAAATTTATGGAACATTTCAGTATAAATTGATAAAAGGAGCAAAAGAAAGATGGCAGAACCGTATAACCACAGAGAGGTGGAACAGAAATGGCAGAAGGTTTGGGACGATGAACGCGCATTTGCGACAAAGGACGACTATACCAAACCGAAATATTACGCATTGGTGGAATTTCCCTACCCTTCGGGGCAGGGGCTGCATGTAGGGCATCCGAGGCCGTATACCGCGCTGGATATTGTTGCGAGGAAGCGGAGGATGCAGGGATATAACGTGCTTTACCCTATGGGCTGGGACGCTTTCGGGCTTCCGACGGAGAATTATGCGATCCAGAACCATATTCATCCGAGGATTGTGACGAAGAATAATGTGGAGCGTTTTAAGGGGCAGCTCCACGCACTCGGGTATTCTTTTGACTGGGAGCGGGAAATTAACACAACGGACCCGGAATATTATAAATGGACGCAGTGGATTTTCTTAAAGCTGTTTAAGGCGGGGCTGGCATATAAGAGCGAGATGCCGATCAACTGGTGTACTTCCTGCAAGGTCGGGCTGGCAAATGAGGAAGTGGTCAACGGTGTGTGCGAGCGCTGCGGCTCCGAGGTGGTGCGTAAGGTAAAGAGCCAGTGGATGCTTAAGATCACCGATTATGCGGAGAAGCTGATCGAAGGGCTGGATACCGTGGATTACGTGGAAAGGGTTAAAGTATCCCAGAGGAACTGGATAGGGAAATCCGAAGGCGCGGAAGTGGATTTCCGGGTAAAGGGCAAAGAGGAAAAGTTAAGGATATATACGACCAGGCCGGATACCCTATTCGGTGTCACATATATGGTTTTGTCGCCGGAGCATCCGATGATTGATAAGTATAAGGAGGAAATCGGGAATTGGGAGGAGATTGCAGCCTACCGGGAGATGGCGGCAAGGAAGTCGGATTTCGAGCGCACCGAACTGGCAAAAGACAAGACGGGCGTGGCGATTGACGGCCTGACGGCGGTTAATCCGGTGAACGGGAAGGAAATTCCGATCTGGATCTCCGATTATGTACTGATGACTTACGGAACCGGGGCGATTATGGCGGTTCCCGCCCATGATGAAAGGGACTGGGAATTTGCAAAGAAATTTGATCTCCCTATTATAGAGGTGGTGGCCGGCAGCCCGGTCAGCGTACAGGAAGCGGTTTATACGGATGTGGCGGAAGGGATACTGGTAAATTCCGAATTTCTGGACGGGCTGAATGTGGCGGACGCCAAGAAGAGGATTATTGATTTTCTGGAGGAAAAAGGGATCGGCACGAAGAAGACCAATTTCAAACTGAGAGACTGGGTATTTTCCAGACAGCGTTACTGGGGGGAACCGATTCCGATTGTAGAGTGTGAAAAGTGCGGGTTTGTGCCGCTGGACGAAAGCGAGCTTCCGCTGGAACTGCCGGAAGTGGAGAGTTATATGCCTACGGATAACGGCGAGTCGCCGTTGGCGGCTATGACTGACTGGGTCAATACGACCTGCCCGTGCTGCGGCGGGCCGGCGAAAAGGGAGACGGATACGATGCCACAGTGGGCAGGTTCCTCCTGGTATTTCCTCCGCTATACCGATCCGAAAAACAAAGAGGCCCTGGCAAGTAAGGAGGCATTGGATTACTGGATGCCGGTGGACTGGTACAACGGCGGGATGGAACACACGACGCTGCACCTGTTGTATTCCAGGTTCTGGCACAAATTCCTGTATGACCAGAAGGTTGTCCCCTGTCCGGAGCCGTATCAGAAGCGTACCTCCCACGGAATGATCCTCGGCTCCAACGGGGAAAAGATGAGCAAGTCCCGGGGGAATGTAGTCAATCCGGATGATATAGTGAGGGATTACGGTGCGGACACGCTGCGTACCTATGAAATGTTTATCGGCGCTTTTGAATTAAGCGCATCCTGGTCGGAAGACGGCGTGAAGGGATGCCGGCGTTTCCTGGAAAGGGTGTGGAAGCTGCAGGATATTATGGTTGAGGGCGAGGGTTACAGCCCGGAGCTGGAAACAAAAATGCACCAGACTATCAAAAAAGTAAGCGGTGATTTTGAAAATCTCAAATATAATACGGCGATTGCGGCCATGATGGCTTTGATCAATGAGTTCTATAAAAGGAACCAGGTGACAAGGGGGGAATTTTGCACGCTGCTTGTGATGCTGAATCCGGTAGCACCGCATATTACAGAGGAACTTTGGGAACTGGCAGGGTTTGGCGGCAGGCTGTACCAGGCAAAATGGCCGGAGTTTGACGAGGCGCGGACGGTGGATGCTACGGTGGAAATCGCCGTACAGGTGAACGGGAAAGTGAGGGCGACCCTGCAGGTAGCAAGTGATATCAGTAAGGAAGATGCCATTGCCGCTGGGAAGGAAGCGGTGAAGGACAGGCTGGCGGGTACTGTTGTGAAAGAGATTTATGTGCCGGGACGGTTGGTCAATATTGTTGTCAAATAGCATGAAAAAGTATGAAGAAGCATGAAAAGAAGCTCCCAGGCACCAAAAACGCTGCCTGAGAGTTTCTTTTATGCACAGGGGCGCACAGATGAAGCTGCTGCTTACGCAGCGTGCGCCCCGCGCGGCGAGTAGGGGGAAAAGCTTCCTCTGCTCGATTTTAGTGTTTTTTTCTCAGTGACATGAGTTTGTTGATTTTGTCCGCTTCCTCGGGGGAAGCGTATTTGCGCAGGGCGGCTACAATTTTTTCAATTTCGTTGTCGTCAAAGGAGATGCTTTTATCCCTGCCTTTCTGTGCCACTGACATCAGGAAGGGGAGCATTTGTTCTTTTGTAAGGTTCCTGCTTTCAAAGACAAGCATCTGCAGGAACTGCAGTTTGTTTCTGTCAATGTCTGCAACAAGCGGATCGTTCATCCATTCATTCTGATTCATGTGTCTGATTACCTCCAAACATTTCCAACATGGCTTTCTGCTCCGGAGAGAGCATGTTCATTAGCATATCCATCATGCCGTTTCCGCGGTTTTGCGTTGCGGAGCCGCCGGATATTCCCGGCGCGGAAGAAGTATCGTCCCGGGAAGCGGCCTGACTTTCGGATGTCCCGGAAGGACCGGTATCGGGCGCTGAATTCTGCATAAAATTTGACAGGAAATCCGCGGGCATATCCGGCATGAAATCTTTCATGATCTCCATCGTCTGGCTCAGTTCCTTATACATTTCTATGGAACGGAACAGGCCGGATATCTGTTCTATCTTTTGTTTTTCATCGTTTGTGCAGTAGGGGATGAGTTCGGTGCAGATTTTTTCGATGTTGAAATCTTCTTTACCGAAGGGTTCTGCCTGGCCCGGGCTGCTGCCGTGCCTCCCCGCACACCCGTACAGTTCATGGGAGCGGGAATCGAGGCAGGAAAGGGCATAGCGCAGTTCCAGGTATTTGATATAGACAACCAGTTGTTTCTGCATGGACGGTTCAAAATAGGGCATAAGGATCTTCAGCATTTGTATATGATTGGTTGTAAACAGAGTGTCGAATGCAGTTATTTTGTCGTGCCCGTTGTTTTCCATAAGAATCCCCAGCCCCTTTATTGTTAAATCCTATGTAATCAGTGGATAAAATATGTGTTCCCCTGTGCTGTAACCCTTTACACATTTTTAAGAGAAAATAGGCTCAAAAGAGCCTATTTTCAAGATGTGAAAGAAGATTAGCAGAAAGAATTGCCGCAGCAGGACAGAAGAACCAGGATCCAGATGATGCTTTCGCACCCGCACCCGGAGTTATTTCCGCCGAAGAAGCTGCCGCCGCACCCACAGCCGTCACTGCTGCTTCCGTTGTTGCAGCAGCAGAGCAGGATAAGGATCCATATAATGGAATTGCACCCGAACCCGCTACGATTATTTGTGTTGCATCCGCAATTTGTTGCTGTTAAATCACTCATTGTTTTTCCTCCAGAAATAAATTTTTTTATTTATGGTTTATACTATGAGGCACAGCTTGGATGTGTTTATATATTTTTTGAGAAAATTTTTTATGCGGACAGAAGGGTGTCCACTTAAAAGAGTATAATAGCGGCAGAACGGGGAATGAAGGACTTATGGAGGAGGTGGAGGGGAAAAGGAGACAGGGATATAAAAATGTTCCCTCTGTGTGGGGAACGTAACGGGAGATGACAGTAAGGATAATTACAAGGTGAACAGAAAGGATGGGAAAATGGCAAATTTTTGTACCAGATGCGGCAGGCCATTGCATGAGGGAGAAACTTGTGCCTGCCAGTTATCAGAGAAAAAAACGATGGAAAATACGCAGTCCGCATCAGGACAGCAGACAGTGAAAGATCCGCAGGCGGATTCATGGAAATTAGGGCGGGAGCCGCAGCAATCGCAGTTGGAACGGCAGGTAACAGCGTTTGCCCAGGAGGGTTTTAAAAACTTTCTTGAAATAATGAAGGCTCCGGTCAACGTTGGGAAAAAAATGATTATGGAAGCAGATGCAAAAACAGCTTTGCTTATAATGGCTTTACAGGGAATATTCAGCGCGGTTTTTATTATGATAGCGGAAGGCAGCCTTATGGATGAATTCGAGATATCGGCGCCCTTTGGACGGATTTTTATGGTGACATGGTTAATGTCCGTTGGGCTGGCATGCGCATTGGCTCTTTTTTTAAAGATTGGAAATGCGATCATTAAGATCCCTGTATCATTTGCCCAGATTTTGCCTGCGGTGTCCGTCAGAAGCGCGGCATTGGCGCCGGCTATAATCCTCTCGGCAGTTGTGTCGGTAATACATATGGGAGCCGGGATTGTATTATTTATCCTGGTAAATATTTGGGGATTTGCAGCAATGATTGTTACCTTATCTTCCCTGACGGAACAGGAGAAGCTGAATAAATTCGCTTTAATGGTAAGCATAGCAATTCTGCTGTTTATTTTGCTTGCGGTGTTTGTGCTGACAAAAACGATAAGGTTTTATATACCGGATGAAATTCTTACATTTATCTCAAATATAGAAGATTTGGGAGATATACTGTCATTCCTGTGGTAAAACGGGAGCGCTGCGGAACGGGGATGTTGTAAAAAGGAAGCGCTGTTGTCTCCGCATAAGGTGCTGTAGCCATTGGGTCACACGGGGATGTTGTAAAAAGAAAGTGCTGTGGAATGGGAACATGTGTAAAAAGAAAGCACTGTATGACGGGAGCTGCTGTTAAAGCAGCTTCCGCTTTAAAAAGCGCCGGTTGGAGTCCGGGAAAACGGAATTTATGGGAGGAGGATTAGAATGTTTTGTCCTAATTGTGGGAGTGCGGTTACGGAAGATTCCTGTTTCTGCGGTGAATGCGGATGGCGGCTTCAGGAGACGGGTAAAGATGAAGAGGCTGTCCAGGGAACGGGAGAACGGAAAGATACAGGAGAAGCGGAGGAAACAGGGAACCGGAGGGGAATAGAGAAACCGGGAGGGACAGGAAACCGGAAGGAAGCGGAGAAGCCGGGAGGGACAGGCAACTGGAGGGGAATGGAAGAACCGGGAGGGACAGGGAACCGGAAGGAAGCGGAGAAGCCGGGAGGAACAGGGAACCGGAAGGAAGCGGAGATTCCGGTAGAAACGGAAAACCGGAAAGAACCGGGAAATGGCAGGACGGCGGGAACGGGAATTATGGGATATGTGAAGTGGATAATTTCCCTTGCCGGATGCGTTGTTGTAGTTTTGGGGATTACAGGAAAGCTGGACGGGGTTTGGGACAGGTTTTGCAGGACAGTAATATTCCGTGAGGAACCGGATACTACGGACGGCAATGCTGATACAGCCGCCAATGATGCACAGGACAAAAACGATCCGGAAAGCGGGCCTGCGGAAGAAAAACGGACGGATGGGAATGATGCTTTTCCGGAAGCTTCAGGCGAAACGGACGGTTTATTGCAGACAGACGGTTTGCAAACGAAGGGGGATGGAGTGCCGGATCCGGAGGAGGGAAATACGGACGATCTCCGGGCAGAGGCGGAATCCGGCAGGGAATTTGCCGTGGGGGAACCGGAAACACAGGCGGGCGGAGAACAGGAGCCGGAGGGTGCATCTGTACCTCTGGATGGTGGTTTTGACGAATGGGCCGGTGATTATGCCCGGACAAAGGGGCCGGGCTGCAGCCTGGTAATCTGGTATGCCGATGAATCGGGCGTTGAATTTGCCGCCGGGATAGGGGGTTCAGGCTGGGCTGCCTACAGGGATCTGCGGGACTGTTCCGCGGAATGGACAGATGATACGACGGCAGTTTATAACAACCCTTATGGCGGGACGATAGAATTGCATTTTATGGAGGATCATACCATTTCCGTGGAGGAAAAGGGAATCGATACCGATGAATTCCTGCCCTTGACGGGCCTGTATGATATCGCTGAAAATATCGATCTCTGGCAGGCTGAGTTTGTGTTGGAAAACAGTGATTGCCAAATAATTTCGGAAGATGAATTGAAGGGGCTGTCCCCGCTCGAATGCAAGATTGCCCGCAATGAAATATATGCCCGCCACGGGAGGTTATTCCAGGATGAGCAGTTACAAAATTATTTTGATAGCTGTCTATGGTATGAAGGGAAAATCCCGGCGGAGGAATTTGAATTGGATATGTTAAATGACTTTGAAAAGGAAAATGCGAATATTATTTCTGGCTATGAGGAAAAAATGGGATATCGATGAAAAAAAGAGGACGGTGTTATCTATCTTACGGATTTGCTGCCAGGGGGTGGAACAGCCAGAATAGCAGCAAATCCGCCCGGAAAACAGGAAGAAGGGGCAGATACGGGAGAATGCAGGAAAAGCAAATACAGATTCTATGAAAGGGGATAAAAATGTTTGTTCGAAAAATAAAAAGTAATAAAGGCATCATTGAAGTCGGAAAGTACGGCATTGCCAGAATTGATGTCCAGGAGGACAATACTGCGAACTGTTATACGGCAGGTGGGAATATCTTTGCGGTCAGAGTTAAAAAAATACTGAATGACGACAAAATAGTCTCCAATTCCAGAAACTATCATAAAAATATATATTAGCGGTGAAAGCCGGATGATACATATTGTCTTATGAAAAGCAACGGGAAATTCACTCCTGCCGCTGCCCGTCTCCGTCTGCCTGGACTGCGGCATCCGATTCTTCGGCCCCGGATGCCTCTTCATCATTGTCAAGGGGAAGTTCGCCGTGCAGGATAGCGAGGATATATACCGCCCGTTTATTGGCCCGTTCATAATATTCGTGGGCTGCTTGGGCTGCGGCATTGTTAAAGGGATCGCTCTCATATGCCTGGTGGAAAAGGCTGACGGCTTTTTCCATGTATTCGCCCGCCTGCTGCGCGAGGGGTTCTATGGCTTCAAATGTTTCAGGGACCGGCAGGGCGGCCATCCATGTAAAACATTCCTGCAGTCCGTCCAGCGCGGACAAAAGCTCCGTGACGGCAGTTTCGGATGCAACGTCAATGGAGTTGATTACGGCATCATATTCGGAAATATCTTTGTAAAAGGTTTCCATATCTGTTTTGTATGCTTCCAGTTCTTTGTCAGTCCCGCATCCGCTGATGGAAGCCATGAGCAGGATGATAAGCAGAAGGTATCGTTTTATGTATTTCAAGGGAGCCTCCGTTTGCAGATGTATTGCCCGTACAGGTTATTTGCAGTATTTCCTGAATCGGGCTGCTGTATAAATAAAAGTATCATATATGGGGATTGAAGTCAAATGTTCTTGCACGAAATATAAAAATTTCCGGTTGTGCGGTTGGCACCCTGTCCCCTGCCGGCTGTCTCCGGCTGCGCAGGAGATGAAAAATTTATTTGTAAAAATGAGATATTTCTGACGGTTTTTCCAGACAGATTTGCTGCCGGGACTATCCGTCAGCTAACGGAACAGGAAGTGGGGCTTTAAGCCCCATTTAATCAAACTATATAAACGGAGGTGAATATATTGAAATTAATTTATCCGGCTATATTTAAACCTTTTACAGATAAAAGCGGTGGATATGTGGTAGAATTTCCGGATTTACCCGGTTGTGTGACAGAGGGAAAGAACCTGGAACAGGCTATTGAAATGGGGATTGACGCAGCCAGTGGTTGGATATTGTGAGAACTTGAAGATGGGGTGAAAATCCCACAAGCTTCCGATTATTCTGAAATAACCGCCGAAAATGGGTGTATGGTAAATATGTTATTATTAGACATTGATGCATATGTCAACCATTTTGATATTATAAATAGATTGACATATCTTTCATATTAGGTTAAAATACCAGTAATTTGACAAATAAAAGGCGAAGAACGGAAGAAGTAGTAAGGGGCTGGACGGAAATGATTGCCGGAAAGCCTGTTGGCAGGGAAACTTACAGAGAGTAACCGGTGGCTGAGAGGTGCAAGGGAAACTGTTTACGAATACATCCGGGAGCTGCATGGCAGAACAGAGTGTGGCGGCAGGCTGCATTTCCAGTAGGCTGTGACGTGATTCCCCGCGTTATGGAGGAAGAGTATCGTTATCCGTAATTCCGTATGGACTTTTCAGTTGCTTATGTTATTTGTGCATAGCCTGTTCAGAGGAGGTATGCCTCTAAGGCGGTGTATAGGGCGTGCAGCAAGGGGAGATGAGGTTATTTCCCTGCCCGGTTAAGGGAAAGGGCTGGAAATTTTTCCGGTGACGGATGGCCGTACTTGCAGAGGCAGGCAGCGTGAGCTGTCTGTGAATATAGGTGGTACCACGGATATTATTCCGTCCTATACAGGAACTGTCAACTGTCTGTTCCATAGGGCGTTTTTTTTATGCACAGAGGTGCAGGTGCGTAACACAAAAATGCGTAACACAAAAATGCGTAACACAAAAATGCGTAACACAAAAATGCGTAACACAAAAATGTGCATCACAAAAATACGTAACGCAAATGGTGCGTAACGGAGGCCGTTAAGGTGCCGCACTGGCAGTGCGGGACAGGAGGGCAGGCAGGCGTTATTTTGCCGGGAAGGCAGGAGTGCTGTGCAACTGAAAACAGCGGCTGCCGCGGCAGTTACAAAATTGGAAGAGGAGAAGGGAAAATGACAGTATTTGATGAGTTGAAAGCAAGGGGGCTGCTGGCGCAGCTCACGGACGAAGAGGAAATCAAGGAACTGGTAAACAATGGGAAAGCGACTTTTTATATCGGCTTTGATCCTACGGCGGACAGCCTTCATGTAGGGCATTTCATGGCATTGTGCCTGATGAAGAGGCTGCAGATGGCAGGGAACAAGCCCATTGCCTTGATTGGCGGAGGGACGGCTATGATAGGCGACCCTTCCGGAAGAAGCGATATGCGTACCATGATGACGCCGGAAACAATCCAACATAACTGCGACTGTTTCAAAGAGCAGATGAGCAAATTCATCGACTTTTCCGAGGGAAAGGCCCTGATGGTAAACAATGCGGACTGGCTGATGGATTTAAATTACATCGAGGTGCTGCGGGAAGTGGGGGCGCATTTCAGCGTTAACCGTATGCTGACGGCGGAATGCTACAGGCAGCGTATGGAAAAAGGGCTGAGCTTCCTTGAGTTTAATTACATGATTATGCAGAGTTATGATTTTTACGTTTTATTCCAAAAATACGGCTGTAATATGCAGTTTGGCGGCGACGACCAGTGGAGCAATATGCTGGGCGGCACGGAATTAATCCGCCGTAAACTGGGCAAAGACGCTTATGCCATGACCATTACCCTGCTGTTAAATTCCGAGGGAAAGAAGATGGGGAAGACGCAGAAAGGTGCGGTATGGCTTGATCCAAATAAAACTACGCCTTTTGAGTTTTTCCAGTACTGGAGAAATGTGGCGGATGCGGATGTAATGAAATGTATCCGTATGCTGACTTTTCTTCCATTGGATCAGATTGACGAGATGGATCGGTGGGAAGGCAGCGAGTTAAATAAGGCGAAGGAGCTCCTTGCTTTTGAGTTAACCAAGCTGGTTCACGGAGAGGAAGAGGCGGAGCGGGCAATGAAAAGCGCACGGGAGCTGTTCACCGGCGGGAATGCCGCGCAGATGCCTACTGCCGAAATGACGGAAGATAGTTTCAAAGAGGAAAAGATAGATATTCTGACTATGTTAGTGGCTTCCGGCCTGGTAACTTCCCGTTCCGAAGCACGCCGTGCGGTAGAGCAGGGGGGTGTTACCGCGGATGGAGAAAAAGTAACCGATATTAAGGCTGTTTTTGGGAAGGATCAATTAGCAGGCGACGGTATTGTCCTGAAACGGGGAAAAAAGAATTTTAAAAGGATCGTTTACAAAGGCTGATTACGGAAGCCGGCTGCAGAGAGGGACCACTTCCTTACAGGGCGGTTTCTTTTGCAGGCAGGAAAGGAAAGAAAATAAAGATGGATCTGATTACATTATGCAGGAAAATTGATTTGCAGGAAGAAATGCAGGATAAGGTTATGGCCTATTACCGGACAGATGATTTCAGCCGTATCCATCCTGCGATAAGCGGGCTGCGGGATATGGAAACGGAAGCCCGCACACGGGAGGAACTTGTACGGTTGTTGGGCGATGACCCGCAAAAAGTAAAGATGCTGGCCTGTATGCTTGTATGTGCGCTGGAGCTTTACCCCTGGTATCAGGAAAAGGGTATAGGAGAAAACATATTTCTTGATACTATGCGCTGTTTTACCAGATTTATAGAGGAATGCAGGCAAAAAACAGGGCAGTATGCTTTTGACAGGGAGTGGTGGACGGCCCGCCAGGTCAGCGGGGTTTTATTCCGGATTGGGGAATTGGAATATGAGATGGTAACTGTGGATTCTGCGCCTGCCGTGAGCATCCATATTCCCTCGGATGCCGCCCTGACCGGCCCCAAATGCGATTTGTCTCTGGAAAATGCAAGGAAATTCTTTGCCGGACATTTTCCGCGGTATGACGGCAGGGATTATATATGCGATTCCTGGCTTTTGGCGCCGGAATTGGGCAGGCTGCTTTTGCCGGATTCCAATATTATTGGATTCCAGCGCCGCTTCCGGCTTCTAAAAGTTGACATGATGGATACGGAGTATATGGAATGGGTATTTAAGACAAGGAATACCCCGGTCGCAGAGTTGCCGGAGGACACCAGCCTGCAGAGAAATATAAAACAGCATTTGCTGGACGGCGGGAAAATCGGTGCCGGGTACGGTATTTTAATTTAAGAGCCTGTTTAAAATCTTATTTCCACCATCTATACACCTCATTTTGCGAGATCTTTGCCCCTCATTCGGAGGACGATGTCCCACTACCCGAATGAGGGGCAAACTTCTCAAACTGCGGTGCACATCTGGCGAAAAGCAGATTTTAAACAGGCTCTAAGAGTGCTTTTATCATGTGTCTGCACAGCCCGTTATTTCTTTTCATTCAGCATTTTTTCAATATACCGGAAGCCGGCAAATCCGTTCTGATCCATAAACTGGCTGACATCTGTTCCGGCAGGTATTACCAGTACGCATGGTTTGCCGTCATAAATATAATTAACGGTTACAGTTACGTCAGGCCTGCTTTTGATTGCGTCCATCATTGTCCGGTTGAAGCATGTCCAGGTATTTGTATTGATAACAAATTCATTCTGTTTTGTATTCCGGAGGGAAGCAGCCATGTCCTTTAAGTACTCTGCGTATTTCACAGCAGGGCTGTTTTTATAGATTCTTTCCATTTCCTCGGCTGCCCTTAATAAATTTTCGGACTCGTCTGAATCGTCTGAACTATCGGAAGTATCCGGTTTTGAAGGCTTATTGGCACTGGCTGAGTCCTGGATATCGTCCGGTTTCTGGACATTGCCTGGTTTCTGCGTATCATCGGGCTTTGTAGTGTCGTCCGGTTTCTGTGTATCATCCGGATTTGTGGTATCGCCCGGTTTCTGTGTGTCATCCGGATCTGTAGTATCGTCCGGTTTCTGTGTGTCATCCGGATCTGTGGTGTCGCCCGGTTTCTGTGTATCGTCCGGATCTGTAGTATCACCCGGTTTCTGTGTGTCGTCCGGATCTGTAGTATCACCCGGTTTCTGTGTATCGTCCGGATTTGTAGTGTCGCCCGGTTTCTGTGTATCGTCCGGATCTGTGGTATCGCCCGGTTTTTGTGTATCATCTGGATCTGTAGTGTCATCCGGATCTGTACTGGGATTTATAATAGGTAAGTAGGTATTTTCCACTTCGGAAGCAGAAAGAACACCCGTAGTAACCCCACGTATTTCATTGTCTGCGTTTATCATAACAACTAAAGGGGTTGTGAGACTGCCTTCCAGTCCAAGCAGTTTTCTTGCATAGGCGAACATGGCATTATTGGCATAAAGTGCATATTGGGATTCCGGAGTTTTTGCAAACGTTATATATCCTTCCGGGCAATATGTATCCCTGAAAGAATTTACGGCATCTGCCGTAATACCTTCATTAATTTCAATTGCATATACGTCAACTTCGCCGCTTTTGATCCATTCACTGGATGAAAAGCCCTGTAAAGTAGACATACAATTCCAGCATCCGGAGCTAAAGAAGACCAATATCTTAGGTTTTCCGTTGCTTTGCGTAGATACTTCCCCGCCGTCAATGTTTTCAAACGTATAACTTAAATTTTCCGTGCCGGCCGGGACTTCGGCAGCCGCAACCTGCATTGTGGATACAGTCAGCATAAGAGCCGCCAATACGCCAAAAAGTTTTTTTCTCATATTCTTCCTTTCCTTTCTTAAAATAGTTGTGAGACATAATTATATAATATAAAGGGTAAAGTGTAAAGTGTTTTGTGCATGTTGCTTTATTTTCATTGAGCAGGGTTTATAGTGAACCAATGTCATTAACTTAAAATTTGCGATAGAGCAGAAAGCTTAATTTCACCAAAGACCAGGTGCCTGTTTTGCTTTCGGAGGAGCCCGGCCTGCCTTTTTGCATCGTTTTGGATGGAGGTTTTACTTAACAGAAGATTCAAAAAAACAGGGGAAAATGGCCATGGATGGCCATTTTAGGCTGTGCCGGTCAAAGTTTAAAATACAAACTTGGATGCCCCTCACAGCCGACCCGTACGGCACCAAAACATACCCTCTTCTGTTTAGTAAAACCCCTTCCAAATAAGTTGCAAAAAGACAGGCCGGGCTCCTCCGAAAGCAAAGCAGACACCGGCCTGTGAACCATACCCCCTAAGTGAATGACATTGATCGTAAACTGTAACCATGCCATAAATGGTAAAAAGAAAAAATAATTTACGGATAGTATCTGGCTGTTTTGTGTGGTAAAATATGTCTTAACCGGTAAATACTGTCTGCGGGAAGTATTTACAAGCGATATTTGAAATTGAGCAGTCTCGGAAACTCAATAGCGAATAGGCAGGAAAGGGGTGGTTTTCGGAAATGAGCGGGATAAGGGATGGATGATTGTGGAGCTTGAGCAGTTCGGAGAGCATAAAGAATAAAAATGGGCATGGCTTTTAAGCCTGCTGGAAAACAGGCCTGAAAAATCATGAAACAGGAAACATGGTTTTATGCCGCTGCCTGCATCTGCTGTTTATAGCGTGCGTCCAGATGGATGCAGATGCCGATCATGGTGGTCATGAAAGAATAATGCTCCTTTGTGTGTATGAACATGCGGTGCAATCCATAATCATTGAGGATACGGTTATTGATACGTTCCGTGGCAGTGCGTTGTTTATAAATTTCTTTATAAGCGTCCGTGCCGCGAGGGACATCGGTGTAAAGACGGATATCCCATTCGGGCCGGGTCTTGACGACCCTCCCATATTTGGAATCCGTGCAGCTGTTTTTGCATTTGGAACA
>CANDKY010000059.1 GCA_947385425.1 uncultured Lachnospiraceae bacterium
GATTATAACCAGTCCATATATGAGGCGGAACAGCGCGGAGAACAACGCGGAGAACGACGTGGAGAACAGCGCGGGGAACAGCGCGGGATAGAGAGAACCGCAAAAAGCCTTCTCGCCTTGGGTGTTGCTATCGATATCATTTCCGAAGCAACAAAGCTATCGGCGGCAGAAATTGAAGCCTTAAAAAATTCATGAGAAAAAACCTGGGGTCCTAAGGAACCCACCATCCTGATACCCCCTTAGGGCACCCCAAAGGAATCCACTGTTCCGATTCCATCCCTCCTCAATACGCATAAAGCACAGTCCCCGCATACCCGATACTATGGTGCCGTATCTTCAGCCGGTAATCCGGATTCATACTTTTAACCTCCAGAGGAATCCGGAACATATCGGAAGGAGTATGGTAAATACCGATTGCCAAAACCGGCCTGTGCCTTGCAACTGTTTTCCCTGCTCCGCGCAGCCACGCCAGTTCCCCGCCCCCGGTATCCGCTTTCATGAAATTTACCTTCCTATCTCCAAAAAAGGAATCCACGGTTCTATTTTCCCCAAATTCCGTCTGAAAAAGCACAATCTGCCCTTCCGGTATCCCCCATTCCCTCTTTAACCGTCCCATCCTGCCCGTAAGGATTTCAAAATTACCCGGCTCCGGCTCAAACCCGTAAATTTTCCCAAACATATTCTTCTTTCTCCAAATATATTCCTCGATACTGTCCCCGACCGCCGCGCCAAAATCCGCATAAACTTCCGAATCCAATCGCTTTAGAAACGGTTCCAAACAAAAATACGGATGTCCCGTTACAAATCTCTCCGAAATCTCCGCCCCTTCCATCCTTGCCAGCAGCACATTTCCATATATATATTTGGATTTCCCATCCTCCAGCATATCAAATACCTCCAATATCTCGCCGCAATGCCTGGAAAACACCAGCTTATCCGCCAGAAGAGACTTAATCTGCAGGTTATCCATCTGTCTGCGCACCTGGCCGGCCGTCCATGTATTTCCCGCCGAAATCAGGACAACCGGAGCCGCACACTTCCTCTTGATTTCCTCCGGGCTAATTACTTCCCCCATGATCTGCCCTTCCCTCCGCTCCCGCACATTACCTGCAAAATACTTCGGCACAATGCCCTCGCTTTCCAGACACTCCCTGTAGTGGGAAACCGCCCTCCCGGCTCTCAGGCTGACAATCTCATGCCGCGCCAAATCAATCCCCTCACAGCAATCCGCCTGCCCGGCAATTTTTTCACGCAGCGCCGCAAGATCCCTTCCTGTCTTCATGCTACCTTCCCCACACCATCTTTCCTTCCAATTCCGCCCATGCAAAAAATACAGAACGGTCTGCTTTATTTACGAATTTCCCTGCAAGCAGTCACTCGGTCCGTTGCTCACAGGAATAAACGGCAGGTACATTCGCCAAATACCGGTAAAAAAAATTCTCCCGGATTTCCCCCGAAAAATTCCCATATTGAAGCAGTTCCTTTTCTATCCCGATTTCAGGATACCTGACGGATTCCCCAAGCGTAACCCGCCAATAAGTCTCCTGCACAGACCTATGGATCTCATTAAACGGAGTGAACGCCCCTAGCAGCAGGATAACACAGTACACCGCCATCACACATTTTCTTGGAGAAACCCTTTTATCCGCATAATTTCCCTTCTGTGCCGGGAACGCCCTTTCCCCCTGCGCCTCCGCATAAGGCTGCGCTAAAGCCGGCAGATGCACTTCCCGGCGAATTTCCGAATACATCCCCTCCCATACCTCCATACACATAAGCATCAATATAAAAAGGGACGGCACCGATGCCCTCATGCAGAAATCATGGTCAGCACCTACCTTAATAAAAGGGCTTACAGCCATCAGAAACGTAATCAAAAACACAAGCCAGTCGCGTTTACGGTATTTGTATACAAAATACAGATAAACCCCCGCTTCCAAAAAGAAAAACAAAAGATACCTCAACCACTGTGCCGCCGGTTCCCTTATTACCAGCCCCGCATTATCCTTTCCAATCATCCTTCCCGAAATATTCCCTGTTAAATATAGGAACATACACCCTCCTATCACCAGGACGCCAACGATATTCTGGAAAGTAATGATTTCCTTCCAATTCCCCCTGTCCGCCGCTATACGCCTTAAATACAAAAAAGCAGCAATCGGAATCAACCCGACAAAAGGAATTGTAGACGACAGCATCATCAATGACAGAATAAAAAGCATATTCCTGCAGTTCTTCTGCACCAGAACCATAATCGTCGCCACCCACGCCGGGATCGCCTGATTAAAAACCCAAAACAACTGCGATGTCATAGATGTAAACTGAAAATCCACCGCCCACCATTCCAGGTGCAAGGCAAGCCGCAAATCCATACCTTCCTCCCCTAAAATCCATGTCCCCGCATAATCCAGCCCACTGAAAAAAACAAGAAACAAAAGCGGAAGCAAATCCGCCTTCCTGCGGTAAATGCAAATCAAATAATAGACAATGAAAATTCCCATAACCGCCCATACCACCTGTGCCGTATACCCTGCTTCCAACCCGAAAAGCTTTCCGATACATGCGGCAGGAAGCCAAAAGCCTATGTAATATATCAGCGCCCTGTCCCCGCCATGCGAAATGACAGGCCAGTCATAATTCACCAACGCCCGGAATATAGCGCTCCTGACCTCATGATCCTTATTCTGATAGCACCACCCGCCTATCCCCGACAGATAAACCCACAGTGCTATCAATAGCAATGCTTTTATCATCATGCTGATATCCCGCTGCCCCATAACCAGACATTTATCCTGCATGGAAACAATAAAAGCCTTCACACAGGCAACGGCAGACAATACCCCAAATAAAAGCGCCCAATACCACCTTAACCAGCCTATCAGGAAAATAAGTGTCGGAAGTGCAAGGTACAGATAGATCCATATGCTGACATATGTGTCTTTTTTCTTTTTCCCATTTTTAACCTCTGCTGCGTTTTGCTTCTCCATATTTTACCCACTCCAATTCTTACTCCCCGCCTTTATCCAATCTTCCCATCCTGCCTGAATGCCCATAATTTATTTAAAATGAAATTAAGCGGCACTGTCACCAGAAGATTTATAACCGGCGCCACAAACTCCGATATGTGCAGCAGGCGCACCCATAAAACAAGCAAAATACTGCTTAGAAATAATCCGGTAAACGAATAGGATACATATGTTCTCAGCAATGCTTTCCAGAGGGAACGCTTCCCCCCATCTTCCTCATTAAAAACAAACCGGTTATTCCAGTAAAAGGACCACAGAACACTCAAAACAAACGCCGCTGCCTGCGCCGCCAGATAATCCCTCCTGCCAAACAAATGCATTTTCCGAAGCAGCAGCAGGCCACCCGAATACAATACATAAGATACCACGGTATTGCTCAGCCCTACTATCCCGAATTTCACAAACTGCATAAAACCCTGAACCGCCTTCACCTCCCATTCTTTCTTGCAGATACGATAAATAAACCGCAGAATATGATATGTCCCATTCTCTATAAAAATCCAAAATGAACTTATTCCCATAATAATACCTCTTTGCAGATACCAATCAGAACACTATATTACACCACTTTTAAAAAAATGATCTCATCTTTTGGGCAAAACAGGCAACACTTTCCCCAAGCAATTCAATAAAGATTCCAACCATACCCAAATGTACCATAATTGTACTAATACTCATTTTATTCCATCCTGGCAATGATGTCAGCACATAGCCAAATGGCAATGGTATCATTATCAATAAAAACAAAACACAATAAACCACTGAACTAAAATTTACTTTTCTATTTTCTTTCAAAAAATAAGTCAATGGTATCAGAAAATAAGTTGCATTATATATCCAGCTAAAAGTCGGAATCCATGTCAAAAATAAAGTTAATGCGTATATTCTCTTCCACTTTTCTTTTGAAACAAGCAAAATAAGTACAATGCCAACACATACTATTCCCATCAATACAGATGACGGAACATTTATATGCAGATAATCTTCTGCAATCTGGCAAAAATTTGTAAGGTTAATCTTGTATCCATACCCAAACCCACGGCTATCTACATAAGTTTCTTTAGACAAAGATAAAATATTTGCAATCATATGTGGTATTTGTTCTATACCTCCCCGAAAGAAAAAAGGAAAAATAAATATTGTAACTCCATAACAAGCACTTTTCAATGCCTTTTTATACTGCCTTTGCAACAATAACTCAACCCCATAAACAACCGGATACAATTTCAGGCATGCTGCACATGCTAAAGAAATCAAGGATAGTTCCTGCATTACTTTTTTTTCTGAATACTCATTATATAGAAAAAACATAACAAACAATACAGATAAAATAACAACATTTCCACGCTCTATCATATATAAATATCCTGGAGAAAAAAGAAAAAAAATGGACAGGACAAATGCCCTTTTGCCTCTCATCTCCATAAAAGCATTTACCATAGAAAAAATGCATACTGTAATAATAAAGAAAAAAAGTACTGCTACCGTTACCCCTTCACGGGTAAGTGAAACCTCTGACCATCCTGTATAGTCATAAGGTATAAACCGTGATATTATATATAAGAGTAAATATGCAAATGCCGGATAGATTGCCGACACATCATACGGGCATGGATGCGCCGCATCTTTCAAGGATTCAAACAAATCAGGGAAAATACCTATTGTTTCACCATTCCACAACAAACATTTAATAGGTTCCCCATTATATACCAGTATATATAGAAATGACAGCAAAATAAAACAGCCCGACACTGTAATATAAATATCGCACACACACCTTTTATCAAAAAAATTATGTATTGCCCCTTTAAGTTCTATTCTTTCCATTCTTTTCACTCTCCAAACTTTCCCGGGCTTATCATGACAGGCCATTCATCCTCTTTGCCTCTCCTCCTTTCATTTTTGTAATACTGGATAATACTGACTGTCTGTGAAATCCCAAGATAACAAATTAATTTTCTGCATCCATGATTCATAACTTATATCTGTTGCCTCATCATATAGATTCCCCGTTTTTTGGTAATGAACGATACAATGGCTAATATCTGCAGCAGCTTCATTCAATAGAGCAAGGATATTCTCCGATTCCAGCCAGACTTCTGTACAATATGTAACACCTCTATTTCCCTGATTATTGATTATCCCTGTCATTACCCTATCCTGCAGAGCAAACACGTTAAAAACATCCCCATCATCATAAGATATGGCTCCTGCACTCTCAATTCCATGTACCTCGCTGATGCTGATGCAGTTAAAAATAGTCCCACAGAAATTATCTGCAATACCACCTGCCCTGACACCGCTTACATATGCATCCGTATAACAATTTGCAATTACAGCATTTTCATCAAGTGCATGGCTGGCGACTACACCGACGCAACTGCCAGATACCTCACTGTCTACAATTCCGAGATTACAGACAATTCCTCCTAATTGACCAAATAAACCTACATTCCCTTCCATTTTGCATCGCATATGGGATATTGTATGTCCGCTTCCATCATAAATTCCACGGAAATAAAATCCACTTTCAAATTCACCTATAGGACACCAGTTACCCACACTGCCTAAATCCAAATCCTCAGTCTGTTTAAAATAAATACCCGCGAAATCGTTTCCATGCTGTACATGCAATTTTAAATTTAATAAATCCTCTGCACTATGGATAAGATAAGGAGAATCATAAGTACCCTGACCCTCAAATCCATTCCGAAATGTATAATTATTGTCTGTTTTATAGTACAACAAAATATGATTATTATCCGTAGACGTTACTCGCCCATAAAATTTATACCCATGTGTTTGAACATAATATAATAAAAAGTTCCTCATATCCCGTGTAGAAGAAATCTTTCCATTTCTAAATAACTTTTCATGTGAATTATATGCCTCCTCCGAAGTTTCATAAATTAAAACAACTTTGGGCGGATTTCTTTTAATCCTCTCCTTATCTGCCTGAATTGAATAGTCAGATGCAACATCAAACCACTGTACCTTAGCCCTGACACCAGGGTCAAATCTATGACAAATACTGTAAAAAACCGGGATCTGCGGAAAACAATACATAGTATCGCCTTCCTCTGTGTTTTCATTTACCATGTGATACACTGTCTCATATACCTGCAGCGTTTCTTCTGACATTTGGATACCCGCAAGCAATGGGATATCGTCCGATACTTTCTGGCAGTCCCAAAAATCCGATTCATCCATCCCCCACCAGTTATAGGTAAAGGCCATTTTTTTCTCAGCCGACTGAAGTGTAAGGAAGAGAGAAATAAAAATAATAAACATTTTAATTCCTTCTGAAAAACGGAATTCCAGGCTGTCTAACAATAACGCCACTGTAAAAGCCACACCAATAGTAGCCTGTCCTTCGGCCAATCCTGCCGACATTCCACAACCATAAGAAATTGCGAAATAAGAACCGGTTACTGCTATATATAATAGCCCTCTTTTTTTAATCTTCCTTTTCCTGATAAAACGGTATATGACATATCCGGTAAAAATACAAAACAGCGGAAATACAATAAGAAAAACACTATACGGGCTCAAATAAGAATATCCTTCTACTATTTTTGCAAATTTCTCAGAGAAAACAGCCATTGTAATATATAGGAATACAATGACACAAAACAAAATTCCATATATACTATCCAGTTCTCTTCCTTTAAAAACCCATTCCCATCCAAATAAGGCAATACCTCTCCGGACAGAATTCATTAAAAAATGTTCTTTATATTTTTTGGCTAAAGCATTTACCCCCCCCCCAAACTTTTTAAGATAATTCGCCAGCCCTATTATGCATAAAACTACAATGGCATAAAGCATTCCGCCCTGGAAACCTTGAATATTATTTTTCAGCCAGCCAAATAAAATAGAAGCTATCCCTCCTTTTGCATCAATAGCCTCTGCTCCTGTCTGCTTAAAATATGTGAAAAGGCTTCCCTGGCAAAGCATTATAGCATATGTAAACAAAACAGGGACTATCAACCCATCCAGAAATAATATAGCACTTTTCACAATACGGTATGTCGGCTTTCGTAAAACTATATTGGCCATAGCTACAAAAATGAGGGCATATACCGCATATACCAGCCCCATATTCTGCTTCACCAAATAGAAAAATGCATTACATACCCCTGCTACCAATAAAAGCATATAATATTTTTTTGTTTCTAAAGCATCAATTTGTTTCACTGCCTTAACCAGAAACAATACCGTCAGACAAGCAAAAATGTCCATCAATCGGACATAATCGTAAAAAACCTGTACGACTTCTGACTGTAAAAAAAATACAGATGTTATTGCCGCAATACAGGCCCATGATTCCCTGAAAATTTCACATAAAATAAGATAAACAATAAAAGCTATCACACAGAAAAAGAATACTCCTACGATGCGCAGCACTATAATTTTATAGCCGAAAATCTTTGTGATAAATGAGATGAAATAAATGTATAAGGGTGTAAACAAATAATCAAAATCCTTATATACAATCTCTCCCTTATTGATACACTGTGCATAATAAGTATACCAACCTTCAGCAAACGGCATTGTCCGTTTAGATAACAGTATCGAATAATATCCTGCTACAATAACTACCAGGATACCAAATAAAATAGTATATAAGTTTTCCCTCTCTTTTATCCTATGAAGCATTCCTCTGAACTTCTCCGTCATTTTCCTTACCATCCACTTCCAATCTGTACTCTTTTCTTCTGCCCAATTCCTCATCTGCAGAAAAATTAATCCGTTCTTCTTCTACTACCAGCGGCCTGTTCATAATCCTTTGATTCATAGATAATATATATTCCCCCATAAACCCCAAAAAGAACAATTGCACTGAACCAAGAAAGAACATGCCAATTAACATTGGTGTCATACCCGCAGTAAACCTGTCCCAATAAACCAATTTCAATATGAAATACACTAATCCAACCACAGCACTGAATATGCCAATGCCAACTCCCATAAATGTCGCTACCCTTAATCCCATTTTCGTATATGAAGTAAAACTCAGCATGGCTGCATCATATAAAGTATAAAAATTATTATGCGTCTTCCCTGCTCTCCTCTCTGGCTGTTCATAAGGTATTTCTTTCCTCTTATATCCCAGTTCCGCAACGATACCCCTCAAAAAAGGAGTAGGATCCTTCAACTTCCTGAGTACATCTACAAATTCCCTGTCATACAAGCCGGAACCTGTAAAATGTTCTATTTGCTCTACATTTGAAAATTTTTTGATCACTCGGTAATACAAACTGCGCAGTTTATAGATTAATGCATTCTCCTTACTGCTTTTCTTAATGCCTATGACAATCTTATACCCTCTTTCCCATTCCCTGATATATTGCGGAATCAGTTCCACCGGATCTTGAAAGTCACATACCATGCTTATGGTACAGTCACCTGTTGTCTGAAGCATTCCATAATACGGCGAATTAAACTGCCCAAAATTTTTAGCATTAAAAATAGCTTTGATATGCCTATTCTTGGCACATATTTCCCGCAGCAACAGCCTTGTACGGTCTGAAGAATCATTATCTATAAACACCAGTTCATAATCATATCCTGATAGTTCACTTTCAAATAGAGATACAATCGCCTCACTCATTGGAACCACATTTTCTTCTTCGTTAAAACAAGGTATCAAAATACTGATCTTTTTCATTTGACGGCCTCCGTATACCACTTGACGGTTTCCTTTATCCCTGCCTCAAAAGTGTACTCAGGTACATAACCCGTATCCATAACAAATTCTCTAATGTCTGCACATAAATGCATCACCTGCTTTGGTGAATAGCCAATATCTCCATAGCCAATTTCTGCACTCGGATTCACAATATTTCTAATGATCTCTATGTATTCTTTAAGGGGCCTTGCCGTACCGCTTCCAAGACAATAGATTTTCCCTGCTTTCCCTCTTTTCCCCAATAGGTACATCATTTTAGCTGCCTCTCCGGAATACAGATAGTCCCACATCTGTTCGCCTCTGGTACAGGAAAACTTTTCTCCCTGTAACATTTTCCCAATCATACCCATAATCATTGTATCCGCACCGTCATAAGGTCCATATACACTCAATATTCTTGTCCAAATATAACTTATTCCCCTCTTTTCACACTGTATTCGTGTCATTTGTCCTGCACACAGTTTAGCAATACCATACCCACTTTCCGGGAAAACAGGAATTCCTGCATGCAGCTTTCCTTCATACCGCCCAAACTCCGCCTGAGAACCAGCCCCAATAAACAGCCTGCATCCTAATTCAGCCGCAGCATCCACCGCCTCCAAAGCATATGCCACGTTCATATTTTGCAAATACATGTCATCCCGGCTGTCCCCAAATGTCCCATCCCATGCAAAATGATAAAAAACATCAATCCCCCAGTCCTCTTCCCAACCTTTCCGTCTTACTTCCGCCCATACCCTATGGGACAGTTCTTTCATTTCAGCCAGGGAACATACTACTATGCCTGTGTATTCCGATTCCTTTATCCGACTCCTTCTATTAGAATCCTTTCTGACTACGGCAATAACCTGAACTCTCCTTTCCTCCAGATATTTCATCAAAGCCATCCCGATTGTGCCTGTTATCCCCGTAATAATTACCCGCTTCATACCCTTCCCCTTATATTTCGTATATGATTCTGTACATACTCTTCCCTCTCCAAAAAAGGAGCCATATCATCTATCGCTGCCGATACGATTTCTCCTGACGGCAAAACTTTTGAGCTGGATTTCGGCGCAAAATCCTGATACCAGTCCACAAACACCTCACAAAATGCAGCCCCTTCCGTTTGCAGTACCTCTTCCAGCTTAGCCTGTATACCTTCCAGGCTGTCTATTTTATAATAAGGAATGCCAAATGCCGGAACCACTTTTGAAAAATCCGGTATACTGAGTCCATAACCTCCGCCAATCCCCACAAATGTCCCCCCTTTGAACAAATTTTTTTGCGTCTGCCTGATAGAATGATAACCGTTATTATTTATTAAAAATATTTTCAAATTCAGCTTATTAAAAACCACCGTCTGAAGTTCCTGCAGATTCATCATAAAACTTCCATCGCCATCCATGCATATAATTCTCTTATCCGGCTCCGCCACACAAGCCCCCAGAGCGGCAGGCAAGCCATACCCCATCGCCGCGCATCCGGAATTGGTATATAACCGTTGCTTTCTTTTAACAGCAGCCGCTTGAAAAGTTATAACACAGGCAGAACCATTTCCGCATATCACAGAATCCCCTTCTCCCAAAACTTTAAAAAACTCCGCCATAAATGCATATGGGTTTAACCCATTTTTATCCTGGTAATATTCCGGTAATGCTGCAGGATACTTTTCATTTAAATTATGGCACCATTGAACCCATCCTTTATGCTTCTCCTTTTTTACATAATCCATGTTGCCAATATCCCTTATGACATCCCTCAGATCCGCATGTATCGGGTAATCCACATGTACTGTAGGTTTATGCAGTTCCGCATCGTCTATATCAACCATAATTTTGTACGCATTCTTCCCAAAATCACCCCAATTATAACCAATCATACGGATATTCATCCGGCATCCCAGGACAATAAGCAGATCTGCATTTTGGATAATAAAATTCCCGGCCCTTGTTCCCACTGTCCCCGGCTTCCCGCAATACAGCGGATGGGAATCCCATATAATATCATGTGCGTTCCATGCTGTAAGTACCGGGATTCCCAGTTTATCCACAACATCCAGAAATTCCTCCTGTTGATTTGCATGTCTGATTGCCGTACCTGCCAGAATTACCGGGCGTTCTGCCTCGGCAATCTTATCCAACAGGAACCTGGTATCCCTTTCCTTATATATTGGGTTCACCTGCCGGAATGATGCAAGGTTTTCCTCCTGATAAGACTGCCCGTCAAAAGCTGCCAACTCTCCTGTTTCAACAATTGCCGAAGCTACATCTCCCGGAATATCCAACCATACAGGCCCCGGCCTTCCATTTAACATAAGAAACCACGCCTGCTCCATTTCCTTGCGTATATTTTCCGGCTCTGTTACCATCTTCGCATATTTTGTCATTGTCTTCACACAATCCGTAATTTGTGCCTCCTGATCCCCCAATTGCCGGAGAGGGAGATCTGTTGACCAAACTGTTGTCTCCCTTTTTGCCTGCCCGCTTACTATAAACATTGGTATAGAATCCACATAAGCCCCGAATACCCCTGTAATTGCATTAGTTCCTCCCGGCCCGCCGGTTACACACACAGGGGCAATTCTCCCCGATTGACGGTAATAGCCTTCTGCTGCCAACGTACATGCCTGTTCATGATGGTTATAAATAATTCCCAGCCCTTCCTGATGCCCAAAAGCATCATTTAAGTGCATCGCAGCCCCTCCGGTTATCATAAACATATCCGTGACACCTTTACTGACAAAAAATTCTGAAATATATTTTGCAACTTTTATCTTCATCCTGATAACCACCCCTTACACCAAAAATTTTAGCAACTCCCTTGGGGACTTTGCCGCCCCTACTGCATAACACGAAAAAACTTCTGGTATTGACTGAAAACCAAATCCATAGGTAACACCGATAAAGTCCATCCCTGCCTCTTTCGCCCCTAATGCATCATATTCGCTATCCCCAACCATAACTGCCTGGGAACTGCTGTTTATACCCAGGCTCTCCAGGCACTTTCTGATAATATCTGTCTTTTTCAGTTTATTCCCGTGATCTGCTCCGTAAATAATATCTGTATACCTGTCAAACCTAAAATATCTCAGAATATCTTCCGCATAATCCTGCCTTTTATATGTAGCCACCGCTAATTTAACCCCATTATCCGAAAGTGCCTGAAAAACCTCATATATTCCCTCATAAGGCACTGCCTTCAAAAGTTCAAAATCTTTATAACGATCCCGGAAACAAGCAGCAATTACCTGTAATATCTGTCCTTCCAATCCATATGCCTTTGCAAAGGAATCTTGTATCGGGGGACCGATAAACGTAAGTAACTGTGCCTCATCTAACGGATGGAACCCCATCTTATCGATCGTATATTTTACAGCGGCTAATACACCTTCCGTTGTATTGAGAATTGTCCCATCCACATCGAAAATTACTGCCTTATATTTTTCCATAACCATGCCCTATCCATTCGCCGGCCATCCATTTTTAAATCTGAAGCCATGATATTTCCCTCCCCTTTCAAATTCACATCTCATTCTGTCCCGGATTCATGCAGATATTGAGACTCTGTAAGAAATTCCAGTCCAATCTGTGATCCCATCTCCCAAACGACTCTTCTTCCATATGCATTTAACCGCCTTGCCTCTTCTTTTGAAAACTCATGCCCCATATAAATATTTACATGGTCCTTCGCTTTTTCTCCCACATATCCGTCAAAGCCGCCCAATGCCACTTTACCCACACCTATCCGCAGCATCACTTTTAATATCATAAGAAATGAAAAGTCAACAACATCCGCACTCTCATCAAGTAATGGGGAAACATTCAGGGAATAGTCAAACTCTTCATTACTCATTGACGATATATTACTGGTTGCGATAATCCGGATATCCTTCCTCCCCATTAAAGCCGACGCCAACTGGACATATCTTTTGGCATTGCTGATAAAAACATAATCTAAGGGTAATTCATCGGAAATATAATTTATGGAAACCACCAATGGAGCATTCTCCCGGATGTACTTTAAAATGGATTCCCTATCCCTTTCAATACTTTTCCCCGGTCCCAATAATAATACTTTCCGGCCGCAAAAAATTTCTGACAATTTCCTGATATCTTTTTCATCATCTACGCTAATTTGTTTCTGATAATCAAAATACAGCCGTTCAATTAACTCTCTGTCATACAATAATTGTTTATCACCATAATCTTCCAGACGGATCAGGATCTCATTCATCTGACGGACGGACAGTGTTCTCTTTTCTAATAAATCTGTAACATAATGGGGATGGCAATTATTCAATGCTGCAACATAAAAGAACATGCTGTACCCCCATGGCCGGGCTTTATAAAAATCCATAATATTTGTATCAATTGCCTCCAAAAGCTGTGCAATATCATATTTCTTACCACAATGTCCGTTTAAATGCATCGCCAGCAATTCAATAGGACAGTTTCCGGCACTCTTTCCCATTCCATACAAAGTTGCATCCACAAGCAGCCCCCTCTCCGTTTGCTGCGAAAGGATCTCTGAACAGTTAGCAAATGCACGCTGAAAATTATTGTGTGAATGATACCCCAAAAAGATCTCCGGCTCCAGCCTGCAATCTAATTCCTGAAAATAATGCATCAGATTTTCCTGCTGAAGCAGGCCGTAAGTATCTACCATGGAAACTGCATACGGCATCAATTTATTTGCAAGATCAATTAAATCATACAGTTCCTCATCGTTATAGCTCGTAATGGATACCAGTTGGACAAATACCTTATATCCTAAATCTTTCAGTTGTTTGCAGAAACCGACTGCCTTTTTCCTGTCATGCTTTTTAAATATCACCCTTATTCCATCCAAAATAGTTTCGCTGCAGGGCTGGATATTTTCTATCCTGCATGTCCCGTAATCAATCATTCCTACAAGTTCTGA
This sequence comes from uncultured Lachnospiraceae bacterium, assembly GCA_947385425.1. GTDB lineage: Bacteria > Bacillota > Clostridia > Lachnospirales > Lachnospiraceae > Kineothrix. The sequence continues at coordinate 13,621 of CANDKY010000059.1, forward strand.
TTTTCTTTTCCTTAATCCCTGAAAAATTATGTTAAAGCTTTCCGTATCTGGAGCTATACTTCTGTTCCTGTCAAAAACACGCCGCTCATCTAAAAAACCAAGTTCAATAAATTCAACATTTGCACTGACCAAACGTTCATAAATGCTTACCAGATTATCATGCCCAAAATTCCAGTCATTCACATAACCTCCATCACGGAGTGTGCAATCCAATAATTTGATTTCTGGCATTTTACCTGTTCACCGCCTTTTTAATTTCCCCAGACATATAATCCACCATCTTATCCGTCAGTCCCGGATATACTCCCACCCAAAAAGTATCCCTCATAATCCGCTCCGTATTTTCCAGACTTCCAACAGCACGATACCCTTTCCCGCTGCTGCGCATCCCGTCAAAACATGGATGCTTTATCAGGTTTCCCGCAAAAAGCATTCTCGTCTGTATTCCCTTGGATTCAATATATTGAACTACCTTATTCCTGTCTATCCCTTCCCTGCAAGTCATCAGAAAACCAAACCAACTTGGTTCCGAATTTCGACAAGCAACAGGCAGGATCAATTCTTCCACACCTTCCAATCCCGCTCTCAACCGTTCAAAGTTTTCCCTTCTCCGCTTTGTAAAAAAAGGAAGTTTGTCTATCTGTGCACACCCGACAGATGCCTGCAGATCCGTGGCTTTTAAATTATATCCAAAATGCGAATATACATATTTATGGTCATATCCCAACGGAAGTTCCCCATATTGTTTGTCAAAACGGTGCCCACATAAATTGTCTGTCCCAGATGGACAGATACAGTCACGCCCCCAATCCCTGAATGAACAAATTATCTTATGTAACAAAGGCTGATCCGTATACACCGCACCGCCTTCCCCCATAGTCATATGATGGGGCGGATAAAAGCTGGAGGTTCCAATATCTCCTATCGTCCCTGTAAATTTTTCTACTCCATCTAACCAATATTTAGATCCCAAAGCATCGCAATTATCTTCCACCAGCCATAAACCATGCCTGCCGCAAAAAGCCTTTACTTCCTTCAAGTCAAAAGGATTCCCTAATGTATGGGCTACCATAACTGCTTTTGTTTTATCCGATAAAGCATCTTCCAGCTTCGTAACATCAATATTGTATTGCGGAATTGTTACATCTACAAATACTGGGACAGCACCAAATTGGACAATCGGCGCCACTGTTGTCGGAAAACCTGCCGCAACTGTTATAACTTCATCACCGCGCCTAACTCTCCTATCCCCCAGCAAAGGAGATGTCAATGCCATAAATGCAATTAGATTGGCAGAAGAACCCGAGTTAACCAAAGAACAAAAACGCACCCCCAGGTAATCGGCAAGTTTCTTTTCAAACTCATCCGAGAACTTCCCCGCCGTAAGCCAGAAATCAAGTACTGCATCTGTAAGGTTACACATTTCCGCCTCATCATATACACGTGATGCATAAGGAAGCCTGTCCCCTTCCTCAAACTCTTTTTCCCTCTTTGGCTTTTTAAACTGTGCATAATATTTTACAACCATTTCCTTAATTTGTTTCCTTGCTGTTTCCTCGCTCTTCCACTCTTCCATCTCTTTCTCTCCTTATCCGCCAACAAACTCCCCAATTTCCCTTTCCATTTCCCGCACAATACTGCCGCCGTCCATATACACCCTTGTAAACTCGCAGGTCTTCTCCACTGCTTCATCAATATGCCACCTTGGCGCCCAGCCGAACCGGTTCTTCAGCCTGGAACAATCCAACCGCAGGAGGCACGCCTCATGAAAGTCCCCCTTATCTTCCCCCTGCCTCAACCACGTCTGCCCATTCCCCCATTTTTCGCAGAAAACCGTAACCAATTCCCCTGTAGTCACGCAGTCGCAATCATCCGGCCCGACGTTATAAAAATCCGCATAAGAAATATCCTCATACTGCTTCTTTGCAATCATCAGATAAGCAAACAACGGTTCCAGCACATGCTGGTACGGCCTGACGGAATGGGGATTGCGCACTACGATATCCCGCCCTTCCATCACCGCCCGCACACAGTCCGGAATAATCCTGTCGGCCGCAAAATCCCCTCCCCCAATCACATTCCCGGCCCTTGCCGTGGATACGGCGATATTCCGCCCCTTAAAGAAAGAATTCCTGTAGCTGTGCGTCACCAGTTCCGAACAGGATTTACTGTTAGAATACGGATCGTATCCGTCCAAAGCGTCCGTTTCCCGGTATCCCCAGTCCCACTCCCGGTTGAGATATACCTTGTCCGTCGTCACATTCAGGAAAGATTTCACATGGCCGCTTTTCCTGACACACTCACACACATTGACTGTCCCCATCACATTCGTTTCATAAGTGTACACCGGATCGATATAAGAACTTCTTACAATAGGCTGCGCGGCGAGGTGGAATACCACTTCCGGACACACCCTCTCAAATACCCTGCACAGCCGCTCCCTGTCCCTGATATCGCCAATCACCGAATCCATTTCCCCCTCCATACAGCTCAGCCCGAACAGATCCGGCCCGGCAGGCGGGGAAAGGGCATATCCAGTAACTTCCGCACCGGCATCGGTGAGAATTTTACAAAGCCATGTCCCCTTAAACCCGGTATGCCCTGTGACAAGCACTTTTTTCCCGCGGTAAAATTCCCGGATCCCCCCCATCGGCTTACCTTTCCCTTTATTTATCCCATCCCTTGCCTGCGCCGTATTTCCCATAATATCATCCTCCGTCCCGCTTTTCCCGGTATTTTTATCCCTTTTCCATACCTTTCCATGCTTCTTTGACATACTTCCTTCTCCGGAATATATACCGCACGCCAGTTAAATTTACGGTATGCCCCGACTGCAGACCGCCAGCCAGGTTCCTTTCGGGCTGCGTTACTGTAAATTCCGGCGGTCTGCGGTATCGTTTCTTAACGTTTTTACCAGACTTTCCACGGCGCATCCCCGCTCTCCCACAGGGCTTCCAGCTTCTCTTTCTCCCGCAGCGTATCCATACACTGCCAGAATCCCCTGTGCCTGTACGCCATAAGCTGCCCGTCCTGCGACAAATTCTCCAACGGTTCTTTCTCCAGCACGGTACGATCCCCTTCCAGATAATCAAATACTTCCGGCTCACACACCATAAACCCTACATTGACCAGGCTCCCGTCCGCCTCATTCTTTTCGCGGAAACCCTCCACCCCATTCTCGTCATCCACTTCCACGATCCCGAACCTCTGCCCCACATTCGTCGCCGTCATCGTGCAATACTTTCCGCATTCTTTGTGGAATTTTATCAGCTCCGATATATCCACATCCGAAACCCCGTCCCCATAAGTCAGCAGAAAAGGTTCCTGGCCGATATATTTCTGTACCCTCTTCACACGTCCGCCCGTCATGGTATGCAATCCCGTGTCAACCACAGTCACCCGCCAGGGCTCGGAATAATTGGAATGCACTTCCACGCTGTTGGATTTTAAATCAAAAGTCACATCGGTATTATGTAAATAATAATCCGCAAACCACTCCTTAATGACATGCTGTTTATACCCCGCACAAATAATAAAATCGTTATATCCGTAATGGCCGTACAATTTCATAATATGCCACAAAATCGGCCTTCCTCCGATTTCTATCATGGGTTTCGGCTTCAAATGGCTCTCTTCGCTGATGCGGGTCCCTAACCCCCCTGCCAGAATTACGACTTTCATTTCTTTTCCCTTTCTTTATTCTGCCTAAGCGCAGAAAGGATTCCCACCGCAAAAATCCCCGCCACAAGAACGGCAATCAGAATCCCCCATATCCTGGAAGTCTGTTTTTCTTTCTGTATAATCTCGTACTCATCCACCATCCTCTGGTTCCCTTCCCCCACTTCCTCAAATTCTTCTTCCAGGCTCTCCGCCGCTCCGGCATCATAGGAATCCAGCGCACTGGCCGGGATATAACCCACCTTCCCCTTATACTGTATTTTTCCCCAGGAGCCTTCCATCCCCTCCAGGATAACAGGCGTCCCTGCCTCCAGTTCCTCCAGTGTGGCAGACTTGTTATCCGGCTCTTCCTTCATCCCGGTATCTTCCGTTATCTGCTGCAAAGTAGCCTCCTGCGCACTTTCCGCCTTTTCCGCCCTTACCCGGCATCCTATGGCTAAAAACAACACCAGGCACACTGCCGCGTATCCAAGGCCAAACATTGACTGATATCCTGCTTTATTTTTCATACTTGTCCTTTTTCTTCCCATCTTCCCTGCTCCTGTCCTTTTTCTCCGCTATCAGGTTATTTTGTGCCAGTTTCTTACACAATTCCCCTACCTGTTATATAAAAGCGTAAAATGCCCGTAAGTGTCGCCGCACGTATAACTATCCGCCCACTCCTGCAAAAAAATATCGTCAAAAGCGAATATCAGTATATCCCCCGGAAGAATATCCCCTCTGTAATCCTCCGCCGTTTCCCTCCGCTCCATAACCTGTATATCCGCATCCCTTGCCATGAACTGGATCATGCCTATATATGCCGGAAAACAACTGTCCATATATATGGCACGCCTCCCCTCTCCCTGCAGTTCTGTAATTTTGTCAGCCATACGGCTGTCGCGGAATGCGGCATTTTTAAACGGTTCCAGATAAATATCCTCCGCATGCATCGCCAGGGCAAACTCAATAACAACCATCGCTGCCAGGACATACCGTCTTTTCCTGTCCCTGCGGCAAAACAGGACCGCCGCCGTAATAAGCGCCGTGAGAAATTCCCCAAACAGGTATGCCCCGGCATAAAAGCCGCCTGCCGTAAAATCCCCTTCCTTATACAAATATCCGATTCCCACCACAAAATAACCATGGAAAATATCCGCGCCTGTATGCGCTGCCTGCCGTACCACAAGACCGGTAACTGCCATCTGCATAACAGCCAGGATTCCCGTCACCGCCCATACGGTACGTGCCCTCTGTTTCCAGAGCACCGCCAACCCTGCCGCCATAACAAGCGGAAGCACCAGTTCATTATACCTTCCATAGGTATAATCCTCGATTTCCCCCAATGTCAGCAGATAAACCGCAGATATCACCACCTGGGCCGCAACGGTCAGCAGCACATACAAGGCAAATTCCTGCAGCGCTGCCCTGTGCTCCCTTATTCCCTGCGGCACTCCGCCATGCCCGCTTATCCCCTTCAACATTTTTACCGCCTGCCCTGCCAGCCCGTAAATCCCCCAGTAAAACAGCCCGAAAGTTGCAAGTCCCAGATAAAGGATCTTTCCGCATAAACTGATCAGAAAATCATAAAACCCATCCAGAGTAAAAATATACCTGATTTTCCCTAACTGCCCGCTGTAATCATTGTCCGCTGCCAGTTCCCGCCCTGCACTTCCGTAAACATCCATAAGAATCTGTTCCTTGCCCAAACCTGCAAGAGCAAACAGAAGCACCGCCATACCGGCAGCCGCCAGGAAATGCCATTTTTTTCCTTTCCGTCCAAAAATATGGATACCAAGCACAAGCATTCCGGACAACACAACCCCAACAGTCCGCATATGGACTATATACATATATATCAGCACAGCTACATATGCAGCCAATATATATAACCTGTTATTTTCCATATAGCGAAACAGCAGGCTTCCTGCAATGATATACAGACTGACTAACAGAACCTCCGTCAAAGTCGTTTGTGTATAAAATAGATTATAAGGGGCAAGAATAGCAGCCAATGCAAATACTGAAACCGGGATTTCCTTATCCGGCACGATTTTTTTCATCGTCCCCGCCAGGAAAACATACGCCAGGAAAAGAAAAACAAAATTCATGCCGACTGCAATCCGGTACGCTTTTACCGGATCTTTGCAAAGCATAAATACCGGAAAAAGGAGCAAACTATATCCGTAAGAATAATATGGGGAAAGCGATGTAATATCGGACCAGTCATAACCGGCAAGCCCTGCCGCATGCGACCAGTACGCAAATTCATCCGGGAAAATGGAGAATCCGTATACACTGCCGATGCCAAACGCCCAAAAACAAAACAGGATAACTGCCGCCATAACCCCCATGCCATAACCCTTCCATGGAATGCCGGCCCTTTTTACCGAAATAATATCCTTTCCCCTTGAAAACCGTCCCATATATGTATAACAATGGCTCCTTCCGTTTACCACTTACTTCCGATGTCCCGGCGCTCCCCCGCCTTTATACAGGAAAACCGCCTCCCGCTTCCGCATCACGCCGTGCAACGCAGCCTCCTCCCATGCCTTATGCTGCCGGGACAGCATAACCGCCCCGGCAAAGGCATGTACTACATATCCTCACTATCTCGCAACAATGCCGTATGTGCCGAGTCCTGCTTTCACTTCAAAAGTTACTGTCGCAGGCGATGCATCCTTATCCTCCAGAATGCTGATTTTCCCCCCCGGCTGGACACATACAACCGAATAAGTCTTTGATGTGCTGGCATTTTTAGGAAGCCCGATTACCATCCCTACGCTTCCGTTGGATAAAGTTACCCTCCTGCCATTCTCCCTTGCGCCCAAATCAATGTTTAATGTCGCAACAACCTGGCCGCCAAGCGCTTCCGCCGCTGCATTGACACACTGCATTGCCAGCGGGCTCTTCTTGGCATCCGTATCAAACGCTATGATATGCGGTGTCTGTGAACCTGTCAGGCCGAGACTTGCCTTTACATTGGCAAGAGGCGTGGTAACCGCCATACCCTGAACCGTTTTTGCCGCAAATGCACCGTCCACAGTTGTTTTTACGGAACTTCCCCCTACCGAAATCTGGGCGCCTGCCCCGTAAGTTGTTATGGACTCCGTAAAGCTGTCAGACGGACTCCCGGATTCCTCTGAGGAACCGCCCGATGAGTCCCCGGCGCTTTCCGAAGGCCTCACCGGTACCCCGGGAGACCCAGCGGAACCGCCCGATGCAGAGGCTGTCAATGTACAGGCAAGCATCATCGTAGCCGCCAGAGACGCCGCAAGCATCTTTTTTACTTTGTTACTTTTCATTAGAATCATCCTCCTTTTTAGACTTAGATTTAACAATTTACATTATAACACCTTTTTTTCGAAATGCAACTATTAGTTACTATTTTTTAATAACTATCAGTTAGTTATGTTTTCAAGCCTATCCATTTAGAATATTAAGTGAAAGGGCAGATTGGAGATTATATGGACAGGAAAATACTGGGACAGCGCATCAGGGAAGAACGGATGCGTATTGGTTTGACACAGGAACAGATTGCAGAATATATAGATGTTTCAACCACTTATATCGGGCTTGTAGAACGGGGGGAGCGTTCCGTCACCCTGGAAAAACTGGTGCTTTTATCGGAATGCTTCCATGTAACCATCGATTCCCTCCTCCGCGAAGCGCCAGGACCGGACTCCCCGGACAGGGAAGAACAGCTCCGCTTTTTATGGGACCGGGCCTCCCTCGAGGATCAGGACAAAATCCTTTCCATAATGGATATCCTCCTCAACGGAGCCCGCCGTCCGGGCAAATAAGGAACTGCAGGTAAACAAGTGATACAACTTGCGCGTCGGGCACCCGTCAGTTCTCGCTGACACATTTCCTCTGTGCGCCCGCCGGGCACACCAAAAAAAGGCAGGCATACCCCGCCCCTGCGGGGTATGCCTGCCCATCCAAATCAAAAGCTCAAATTATATTTAATACTTACCAAAATCATCCCCGAGAGAAATCACCTGCTCATTTGCATTATAAGAAGGTGACGAGGAGTAAGATGCATAAGAACCGCTCCCGGAACCGGATACCATGCTTCCCGAGCCCAGGTTGTAAACGGAAAGCAATTCCCGCATTCTGGATGCCTGGTTCGACAGTTCCTCGCTGGCCGCCGCACACTGCTCGCTCGTAGCGGAATTGGTCTGCACCACCTGCGATACCTGTGTGATGGCCTGTTCAATCTGCGCCACTGCCGTCGCCTGGTAATTGGAAGAATCTGCTATGCCATGGATAATCTTCTCACTATCGGATACCACCCTGCTGATCTCTTCCATAGCCTTGGAAGTATCGTCCAAAATCCTGGAACCGGAACTTACCTTCTGAATGGAATCCTCTATCATCTCCGCAGTCTCCGCCGAAGCCGCAGCGCTCTTCGCCGCAAGGCTTCTGACTTCTTCCGCAACTACCGCGAAGCCTTTGCCTGCTTCACCCGCCCGCGCGGCTTCCACTGCCGCATTCAATGCGAGGATATTCGTCTGGAACGCAATATCGTCAATCGTTTTGATGATCTTTGAAATATTTTCCGAAGATTTATTGATATCCTCCATAGCAGACAGCGTATCCTGCATCTGCCCGTTCCCGCGTTTTACATTCTCTATCGCATTCATTACCAGAGAAGCCGCCTCATTTGCCTTCTCCGCATTCTGTTTTGTCTTCTCCGCAATATCGTTAATAGATGCCGTAATCTGCTGGATCGCACTTGCCTGTTCCGTAGAACCCTGCGCCAATGCCTGGCTTGCGCTTGCCACCTGGGAAGCCCCGATTGTCACCTGGGAACCCGCTTCCGAAATATCGGACATTGTCCTGAAGTTATCTTCCACCAGTTTCTTCAATGAGTTGCCAAGCATATCCTCTGCGGAACTAGGGGTAACGGCAACCGTCAGATTACCCCCTGCCACTTCCTGCGCAACCTTCGCCTGATATTTGATATTGTCAATTACTTTCGTATATTCGTCTACCAGTCCGCCAAATTCATCTTCCCCATGCTTTACCATACGGATATTTTCAACATGCCCCAACGCGATATCTTTCGCTGCATCGGAAAGCTGCCTCACCGAACGCGCAATTGTTTTAATCAAAGCCGTTGAAATAGAAACCGTAATAATAACGGAAACCGCCAGGATTACCAGGCTGATCCAGTTTGACATATCCATGGTGCTCTTCAGCGTCGCGATCCGGTTATCCTTACCGGTCTCCACAAACTCGCTAAGCTGCTCCCCGTAATCCGCCAGCGTGGCGATTCTGTTATCCTTGCCCTCATTGACAAACTCCATCAGTTTATCGCGCTCCAGGTCGTCAATGCCGTCTATTTTGTCCAGTTCCGCGTTAATTCCTTCCGCACCCTCTTCATTCAGCCTGCTGATTGCATCAACCAGCATATCCAGCCCCTGCTTAATCTGTACTGCGCCGTCTTCATTCATTGTACTGATCGTGCTGACCGCATAATTTGTAATCCATACACCTATCAGTACATTGACAATTGTAAGCACAACGGGTATGGTAAAACCCAGTATCAGCTTTGTTCTTACCTGCATATTTTTTAACATATTACATACCTCTCATTCTTTTTTAAGTCCCGTATCCGCCTTTCCGGCCCAGGACCGTCAGGACAACATCCGCCTGAAATACACGGCTGCCACTGCCCGGGCTGATACGATTGAAAAATGTTCCTGACCGTTCCCGGTATTTCCTCCCGGAACCTTTATCCGTTCCATGGCCGGATAAGCCGCGGATAATCCATGCCATTCTTTCCCCGTCCCTATTCCGCCAACCCGGCGGCATCCAGTATCAATGCAATACGTCCGTCCCCAAGCTGTGTACAGCCGGATAACCCTTTTACCTTCTTAATATAAGAAGGAATCGGCTTTACTACAATTTCCTGTTCCCCAATCAGCCTGTCCACAAAAAGGCATATCTTCTTTTCATCCACCTCAAGGATCACTATCACTCCTTCCTCTACGGATTCCGTGTAATCCTCCAGATGATACCATCTGCCAAGCCGGAGCACCGGGAAACATTCCCCGCGTATCATAATATACTCTTCCCCGTTGGGCTCATGAATCATCATGTCCTCTTTCACACGGACAAACTCTTTCACTGCGCCTGTTTCTATCACAAAAGATGTCGTCCCTGTTTCCATCACAATACCGTTAATAATCGCAAGAGTCAGCGGAATCTTCAGGCTCATGGTACTGCCAAGCCCCTTCCTGCTCTCGATTTCCAGGGAACCGCCTATCGCCTGTATGTTCTGGACAACCACGTCCATGCCTACACCCCGCCCGGAATATTCCGTGACTACCTCATTGGTCGAAAATCCCGGCAGCGTGATAAACTGGAACACCTCCTTATCCGTATATGCACTGTCCGGCTTATTTCCGTCCAAAAGCCCCTGTTTCCTGGCCTTCGCAATAATCTTATCCCGGTCAAGCCCTGCCCCGTCGTCCTCCACGCTGAGCCATACCTTACCAGCTTCCGTTTTGGCGGACAGAGTCACCTTCCCTTTCTCCGGTTTTCCGTTCCTGAGCCGCTCTTCTTTCGGTTCAATGCCATGATCCACGGAATTTCTCACGATATGCATCAGAGGATCCGAAATATGCTCGATAATATTCTTATCCACTTCCGTCTGTTCCCCGACCATGACAAAGTCAATATCCTTCCCCAGTTTCCGGGAAACGTCAAAGACAATGCGGTTCATCTTCTGGAACGTATTTGCCAGCGGAACCATCCGCATGGACATAATCACATCCTGCAAATCCGTGGAAATCTTGGACAACTGGGAGGCCGCCTTGTGAAAATTGTCCAGGTTCAGCCCCGGAACTTTCAAATCAGGATTCTGCAGCACCACCGACTCGGAAATAACAAACTCCCCAATCAGCTCCATCAACTGATCCATTTTACTTATATTTACACTGATATAGGAAGCCTTCTCCCCTTTCGGTTTATCCTTTGCCAGCTTCTTCTGCTTTCCCGGTTCCTTGGACTTAATTACAAAATCACCCGGCGCAATGGCAGGTTTCTTCTCCTCCGCCTTTTCCTCCTGCCCGCCGCCTGTCACTTCTTTGGCGGTATCCGCGCCGATAACCAGCGTATCGTCCTGCCCGCCGAAATCAAACCCCTGCAGGAACTCTTCCGCCTTGCATTCAAAGATATCCACCTTTTCAATGTCATAGCCTACGCCGATTGTCTTGCGCACCTCTTCCTCCCCGCACTGGGCCTGCAAAAGGACTTTAAAACCTTCCTTGAGAATAGTTTCCGCGGCCGAGGTATCGGAAATAATATCTTCCGGGGAATAAAGCAGATCCTCCGCGATTTCCCTCAAGGCATACACGGCCTTATAAGCATGGACATTAGCCATCTCCGTGTCTTTGTAAAAATGGATATATATTTTGTAAAAGTGGCTGGCGCTTGTTGCTACGGGCGCAATATAAAACTGCTTCGGCGCTTCCTGCTTTTTCTCAGGCAATTTAGATTCCTGTGCACCCCCGCCTCCTTTTATTTTCTCCAGAAATACATCCAGCCGCTCTACGATTTCCTTAGCTTCCCCATCCACCGGATCGCCGTTGCGGATTTTTTCCATTTCATTTGAAATAAAATCCGCCACCTCCAGCACATGGTCTACCAATTCCAGATGCGGCACATTTTCAGGATGTGATTCTCTCAGATAATAAAAGATATCCTCAAGCTTATGCGACACAGCCGTAATTTCATCAAACATCATAATACCCGAGGAGCCCTTGATCGTATGCATCGTCCTGAATATCTCATTTATGCTGTCCGAATCAAAACACTCTTCATCCTTCTGCGCCAGAACCATATCCTGAAGCTGTTCCAGTAGCTGGCCGTTCTCAAACAGATACATATCCAGCATACCGTCTGTACTAAATTCCTCTGCCATATCCTTCTCCTTTCCTGTATATTTTAATTATGTAACGCGATGTTTTTCCCATATTTGCCAACCTCGCATACTGTCCGGATATTCCTGCTGTTTCGGCAGATTCCATTTAAGGATTTTTGCCCTGTGGCATATTATATCACATCTTCCGTATTATCACCATCATTTTCTGCATATACCCGGCAACATTTTATTTCGGGGACTTAAAATTGGTTCCGTCACTGCCTGCGCCTTATTTCCCCCTAGAGCGTGTTTAAAATGCTTCCCGACAGATGTGCGTCACAATTTGTGGGAGATTTGCACCAAATGAAGGGCGCATAGTGGGCTATGTAACCTGAATTTGGTAGACCAAATGGTCTTAATATCGCGCAAAGTGGGGCGTGCAGATGGTGGGAATGATTTTTCAAACACGCTCTAAAGCCATTAACATTTCTTTAGAGCCTGTTTAAATCCCCATTTCCACCGTCTGTATGCAGTGTAACCGCTTCACCATTTTGCGGGATCTCTGCCCCTCACAAACCGCGGTGCACCTCTGGCGGAAAACAGATTTTAAACAGGCTCTTAACACAATAAAACCTGACAAATATTGCCAGGTCAAAAATCACATTGCTAAACACAAGTCCTGAAAATTGGTATATGAAATCTACACTCAGCCTCCTTCTTTTCTTTCCAAAGACCAATCCAAAAACTTCTTCCTATCCCCGTGTAATTATATATTATATACGATTCCGCCGGAAACATCAACACAAAATAATCATGGATGCACCGTTTTGAATATGAATTATTACTTTTTACATAATTAGGAACTGTATGTAAATAACCTATGCCATTTGCTGGTCTTTTTCTCCGATTGC
>CANDKY010000060.1 GCA_947385425.1 uncultured Lachnospiraceae bacterium
CGCCCGGCCCGTTTTCCGCGTAAACCACTTCTTCATAGAACTCCGTCTTGATTCTCTGGAATTCCACCTGATTATCTTCAAAAGTTTTAAGCCTTGCCACCTCCGCCCGCAGGCCGACCGCTTCCTCCTCGCTGGTAGCCTTGGCCGACTGTGCCCTCTGCAGTTCCAGTTCCAGTTCCTTTATGTAATCCACCGCATCCTTCAGGCTGGTATAACCCCCATACTCTTCCTGGGTTTCCTCCGCTGCCGGAGTGCCTTCCGCAGGCTGCTCTGCCACTGTAGCCGGAAGAATTTTATTTACAATCGGGACATCTTTCAGGACAGGAGCCAGCACACCGGAACCGAAACCGCCCACATCCAGTTTGATCAGAAGGCAAAGTATGGCAATCCACACAATGACAATAAGCGTTGTGACGAGGAATACGGAAATACCGCCGCCCTCCACATCCAACTGCTCCTCCTGCATGGCCAGTTCCTTCGCCCTGCGCTTCGCTTCCTTTTTCTGCTCCTTCTGCTCCGCTTTCAGTTTCTTCTTTTCTTCCGTAAGCCTCTTTTTCTCGGCTTTTGGATCGATATCAGCTATCACTTCTGTATTTGCCATCTTTAAACCATGCTCCTTTCAAAGCCTGATTAAACCGCCCTGCGCTTTCAATCAAACCCTCTGCTTCTGCCCATAGGTATAGCTTACCAGTTCATCTATCTCCTTGCTTTCTTTCGCATTCTCTTCCTTCATAAAAGCCTCGAAAGCCTTCTCACGCAGCTTTTCATGTATCTTGCGCTCCTGCATGACCTCCTGCAGCTTCTGCCGCTTTACTTCCAGCGCCTCTTCCGCTTTTTCAACCTCCAGCTTCTGCAGTTCTATAAATTCCTCCATCTGCAGTATGGCATTCCTGTTTCCCAGAATATCCAGCACCTCCAGCGTATCCTCACGCAGTCTGCGCCCCTCTTCCTCATATTCCGCCTTGCGCCTGAAAAGCATCTCCAGCTTCTCTTCCTCTTCGGTCAGACGCCTGCGCGCCTCGGCAAACTCCATCTTCGCCTGATCCTCCAGCTTGTATTTCAGGTTCAGGATATTCTGCATTCTATATATAAACTTCGACATAAGCGCCCTGTTCTTATTCCTCAAACAAACTTTCCATCAGCTTCACGGATTCCTCAAAAGTAAACCTGTCTTCCACCATCTGCATCAAAAATCCATTAACTGCATCGATCTTCTCAATGGCATAATCTATGTTCGGATTGCTCCCTTTCTTATATGCGCCGATATTAATCAAATCTTCCGCTTCATTGTAGGTAGCAAGCACGTTTTTCAGCTTGCCTGCCGCCTTTTTATGTTCCCGGTCCACAATCTGGCTCATGCATCTGGAAATACTCTGCAGTATATCAATCGCCGGATAATGGTTCCGGTGCGCAAGCTGCCTGCTTAACATAATATGCCCATCCAGGATGCTGCGTGCAGTGTCAGTGATAGGTTCGTTGAAATCGTCCCCGTCCACCAGCACGGTGTACAGCCCCGTGATGGAACCTTTCTCCGATCGTCCGGCACGCTCCAGCAGTTTGGGCATCTCCGAATACACACTGGGCGGATATCCCCTGGAAACAGGCGGTTCCCCGCTGGCAAGGCCGATTTCCCGCTGTGCCATGGAAAAACGGGTCAGCGAGTCCATCATAAACAGCACGTCCTTCCCCTGATCCCTGAAATATTCCGCTATTGCCGTAGCCGTCTTGGCCGCTTTATTTCTCTCCAATGCCGGTTTATCGGAAGTCGCAACGACTACCACTGACCTCCGCATGCCTTCCGGCCCCAAATCCCTTTCTATAAATTCCCGCACTTCCCTGCCGCGTTCGCCGATCAGTGCGATAACATTCACATCCGCTTTCGTGTTCCGTGCAAACATACCGAGCAGTGTGGATTTCCCCACACCGGAACCGGCAAATATTCCTATCCTCTGCCCTTTCCCTACGGTAATTAACCCGTCAACAGCTTTTACCCCTAATGGCAACACATCATCAATAATGTCCCTGCTCATCGGATCCGGCGGCGGCGCCACTACCGGGTACAGCTTCCCGTTTACAGGCGTTCCCCCGTCCGCTGCGCGCCCCAGGCCGTCCAGCGTCTGGCCAAGCAGGTCGTCGCTTACCTTCACCATCAATGTCTCTCCGGTATTTTCCACCATACAGCCAAAGCCGACGCCGTCCACTACCTCATAAGGCATCAGCAGCGTTTTCTTATCCCGGAAGCCTACTACCTCCGCCATAATCGGTTTCGAATTTTCTTTTGAATCCGGATATATGAGACAGATATCGCCCAGGCGGGCTTCAGGTCCCAGGGATTCTATGGTCAGCCCCACGATGTTGACGACCTTTCCCTTCATCTTAAAAAATGTATTTTCCGCTACCCTCTCATATTTTACAAAATTAACCGATGCTCTCAAAACAACCTCCATGCAGCGGCTCCGCCGCAGCCCTGTGCATATAACCCCTGCATCCGGCAGGCAAAACCTGCGCTGCTGCATATCCGGGCATATCAGGTATAAGACAGCAGTTTCAGCTTCTGCGACAATTCTTCCAGTTGTGTCCCCAAGCCACAGTCAAAAACCCCTCCGTCTGTTTCTATGATACAATCGTTGGCCCCCAATGTCATATCCTCCACAATCTCCACCGATGCGTGGGGCGAAACGGAAGCCGCCAGTACTTCGTTTTTCTTCATACTTACGTAAGGATAATCCTCTTTCGATACATGGATCAGATATGTATTGCTCCCCTCGATCTTGTGCATCGTTGACGATATCAAATGCATAATGATATTCTGCTCTTTTTTCAAATCTACCCGGAATACTTTCTCGTAAATATCAGTCAAGGCTTCCACAAATTTCGGCTCCAGCCCTTCCACCAGTTCCTGGTATTCCGCCTCCATCTGTTTCCGGTCTTCCTGGAGCTGGTTTTTCATCTGCTCCGCCTGTCCCATGGCTTCCTGATACCCCGCCTCGTAACCCTGGCTCCTTGCTTCCTCATAAATACGGCTGCGCGTCTCTTCCAGTTCCTGCTGCGCTTCCACCATAGCGTTGGATTTAATACTTTCCGCCTCCCGGCGTGCCGCCTCCAGCATTTCCTGCGCCTGCGAAGATACCACTGCCAGCGCATCCGCCGTATTCTGCGGCACCGTTTCCGGTTCCGGGGGCCTCTCGGCCTTAATGACATTGGAGAAATCCTGATCCAAATCCAGATCGGCGACCAGGGCGTCCACCTGCTCCGCATCCAGCCCTCCTACGAAACCATCCACATAACCGCCTTCATATCCTTCTCCGGCATCCGATACGATAAGTTCCCGCAAGTCCTCTATCTTTTTCGCAACCTTTGCATTGTTGTCTATAAGCAGAGTATCATCATTCTGGACAACAACCATGTTTGATTTTAATATATTTCCTTTATACAATGATCTCGTCACCTCCGCCTCTGGAGATAACAATTTCTGCAGAATCTTCCAGCTTCCTTATGATATTTACTATCTTCTGCTGTGCTTCCTCCACGTCCTTCATACGTACAGGCCCCATGAATTCCATATCTTCCTTTATCATTACGGCGAGACGTTTCGACATATTGTTGAAAATCGCGTTCTGTACCTGCTCGTTGGAACCCTTCAATGCTATGGCAAGGTCATTGTTATCAACATCACGCAGCACCCTCTGGATTGCCCTGTCGTCAAGCAGCAGGATATCTTCGAATACGAACATCTTCTTCCTGATTTCGTCTGCCAATTCCGGTTCTTCGATTTCGAGGGTTTCCATAATATGCTTCTCTGTACCGCGGTCTACCGTATTCAAAATCTCTACGACTGCATCCACACCGCCGATAATTGTGTAATCCTGATTTACTAAAGATGCCAACTTTGCTTCCAGCACTTTCTCCACCTCTTTGATAACATCCGGGCTGGTCCTGTCCATCACCGCAATACGTCTGGCCACATCCGCCTGTCTGTCCGGCGGCAGCGCCGACAGGATAAGCGCCGACTGCGCCGCGGAAAGATAAGACATAATAAGCGCGATTGTCTGCGGATGTTCATCCTGTATAAAGTTCAAAAGCTGTGTGGCATCTGTCTTGCGGACAAACTCGAACGGTTTTACCTGCAGCGATGCTGTCAGCTTGCTGATTACATCCATTGCCTTGTCGGAACCCAGAGCCTTCTCAAGCAATTCCTTTGCGTACCCGATACCGCCCTCGGCAATATATTGCTGTGCCAGGCAGACCTGGTAAAACTCGTCTATGATTTCTTCCTTTACCTGCGGAGTAACGCTTCTCGTATTGGCAATTTCAAGCGTCAGCTCCTCAATCTCTTCTTCTTTCAGATGTTTAAATATATGCGCCGAGCGCTCCGGCCCCAAAGCGATCAAAAGAATAGCCGCTTTCTGGATACCCGATATTTTTTCTTCTGTCGATCTGGCCATCCTTTTTACCCCCAGTCTTCATTCAGCCAGTTGCGCAACAGGCTGGCTGCCGCTTCCGGATTCTCGTCAACAAATTTATCAATCAGTTTTCTTGTCTCAGACTGTGCTTCCACACCGATATCTTCCAAATTTTCCTCCGGTGTCGACTGCAGAAGGGTTTCCACGGAAAGTTCTTCTTCCGGTGCCTCTTCTTTCTCGCCGCGCATACTCCTGAGTACAACAAACGCCAGCAGCGCAAGGATAACCACCACAAGGGCAATCTGCACGGCATCGGTAGCCGATACGGCAAATCCCTCTCTGTCAAAAAATACATTCTCCCTGTATGCCACAATCGTAATCCGGTCTGCATCAATCCCCGTTGCATTGGCAACCACATTGTACAGATCCGGATCTACTTCTATCTTTGTCTTACCCTGATTGTTAAGCTTATATTCACTCCATGTAATACCGTCCAGAAGCCCCTGATCCCTGGCTTCTTCCTCTTTCACTATATTGTAGTCAACCGCAGTAACCGCAAGGGATGATTCGTCATACTTTATCAGCCCTGCCGGTATCGTCTTGCTGATAATCGTTTCGTTTGGCAGATATTCCCTGGATTCCTCCGATTGTGTCGAGCTGCTCTCCGCATTGTCCTGCAGCGTATATGTAGTGCCGTCATTGTTGGAATCCGTCCCCGGCACGCCGCCGTTGGAATTCGTACTCTCGGAATTAAAGATATCCTCCCGGCTTAAAAGGCCCTGTGTCTGTCCGTCCGGCGCGCTGTAGGTATGTTCCGTACTGTCCGTCGTGGAAAAATCCAGCGACAGGTTGCTTGCAACTTCCACGTTGTCAAATTCTTTCGTGCCAAGCAGGACCCTCTTCACTTCATTTTTTACCATTGTCTCTGCCTGTGTCTTAATATTAAGCTGGGAATTGGCTACGCCTGCCATTGTGTAATTGTCGTCGCCGGAAAAAAGCATGTTCCCGTCCGTATCCAATACCACGATATTATTGGTAGTCGTATTGCCAATCCCTGTCGCCACCGCCCTGGCAACATACGCCGCATTCTCCGAAGTAAATTCCCCGTCCAGTTCCAGATAGACAGTGGCAAAAGCTTCCTCGTCGGAAGAAATCAATGTCCCGTCATTATCCGGCAGGGATAAGTCCACGGTCGCAGTCTTAACCGCTGTAAGCCTTTCCAGGTTCATCCCCAGCTTGGATTCCAGATATAACTGGTATTTTTTCTGTTTGTCTGCTTCCGTTGAAGTGAAACTTCCTTCCACTACATTGTCAATGCTGTAACCTGCCGCCTGGATGTCATTTGCCCCCAGAAGCATTTCTGCTTTCGACTGCTGGTCTTTCAGGATACTGATCCGGAGCGCGTCATTGCTCACCTCATAGGTCAGGCCGTTCGCATCCAATAATTCCGTAATCTGCGCCGCTTCTTTCGTCGATTCACAATTTGCCAGCAACACATATTGGGGTCTGGTCAGCACGGCGGCAATAATTACGATTGTGACAATAATACCGGCCGTCGCCGAAACCAGAATTGTTTTCTGCTTTGATGTAAATTTATTCCACCATTCAAGAACTTTACCGAAAAGTCCTTTCACTCTATCTGCCATCACTCTGTCTCCCTACCCGATTCTCCACTTCATCTGAACCTTAAATCTGCATCTGCAAAAGTTCTTTGTATGACTCCAGCAATTTGTCACGAACTGTCACCGTATACTGAAGCGCAGTCGCCGCCTTGTTTATCGCTATCGTAAGATCATGGGTATTTTCCGTTTCGCCGAGCATCCATTTCACTTCTTCATTTTCCATATCCGACAGATAACTATTGGTAGTATTAATATTATCCACTGCTTTCCGGAATATATCCTGAAAGGATTTATCCTCTTTCTCCAGGGTCTGCTTTCCTATCGGGCTGCTCTTCTCGGCCTGCCTTACCGCACCTGAAGTAACATTGTATAAAGATGTGATATCCATTGTCTCCCTCCATTTGTATGACATTCTGTCCTGTTTATGCATTATATTTCAGAATTTTAACCCTTTGCAATCAGGAAATTCTTCCAAACCAGCTCTCCCCATTCCCACAGATAGAAGCCAGAAAATAAAAACCAACATCTAAAATATCCGGGACAGGAACCCCGAAGGTATTCCCTTCCCAGATTATCATTCGTTTTTGTTATGCATTACCCATCTCTAATCCCTTAGCCGCCATAGCTTTGCTTGCGTTAAAAGCGGTGGCATTGGCTTCATAAGCCCTGCTTGCATCTATGAGATTAGTCATTTCGGTAATCACGCTTACATTCGGATAAGTCACATAACCGTTCTCATCCGCATCCGGGTGGGACGGGTCATATACCTGGATCATATCCGTCCATGTATCCTCCTGTACGCTGCTTACCTTCACACCGCTGCCGGAATATCTGTCCGTCGCCGCATTCAGCACACGGCTGAACGGTGTCTGCCCGTTTTTCTCTTCAAATACAACGACTTTCCTGCGGTACGGGGTTCCGTCAGTCCGCGTCGTATTCGCATTGGCAAGATTCTGCGAAATAATGTCCATACGGTATCTCTGCGCCGTAAGCCCCGACGAATTAATATCAAATGATGAAAAAATACCCATAGCTACACTCCCTTACATTTATTTCATAACCAGTCTCAGGTTGCTGAACTCTTTGTTTATACTGTCAATAATCCCGTTGTACTTCAACTGGTTTGCCGCCAGTGTGACATTCTCTGTCTCAATATCCACATTATTGCCGTCCAGTCTGTAAGAATAATTCGCCGAATCAATATATGTACGGGGATTCAGCCTGTTCAGCTTCACGTTGGCAATCCTGTCGTCCATGGACCGGTATCGGGAGCGCTTCAGCGCCTTCCTGAACTCTGACTCAAAATCCACATCCTGCCTTTTATAATCAGGAGTCGTTGCATTCGCAATATTATTCGAAATCACATCGTTGCGTATCCACGCAGCATCCGCCGCCTTGTCCAATACATTAATATAATTAAATGCCCCTGTATTAATCATACCCTTCTCCTTCTCTCTGATGTCTCACTTCTTATTATAAAGTACTCCCGCAAAAAAACAAGTTCTTTTTACAAAAAAAAGGATTTACGAACAATCCAATAAATCCCTTTTATTTTCAGACAATTTCCATATCATCCGTTCATTTTTTATTTTCTTTTTTCAGTTTCTCTATCTCTTCAAAAACAACATCATTCAGCACTTTTATATATGTGCCCTTCATGCCGGAAGACCGGGACTCTATGACTCCTGCGCTTTCAAACTTTCTGAGCGCATTGACAATAACGGAACGGGTAATGCCTACCCTGTCCGCAATTTTACTGGCCACAAGGATACCCTCCATCCCGCCAAGTTCGTCAAAAATATGCGTAATCGCTTCCATTTCGGAAAAAGACAGTGTACTGATCGCCGAACGGACAACGGATAGTTTCCGCCCTTCTTCCGCGCTCTCCTCATTGACGGCACGCAGCATCTCCAACCCTACCACCGTGGTTCCGTATTCACACAGGATAATATCATCTATATCATACTGCTTCTCGCACTTATAGACAAACAATGTCCCAAGCCGCTCCCCGGCAATCTCAATAGGCGTAATGATCGCCTGGAACTTCTCCACATCCGTGCTCTCAAAACCAAGCGTTTCCAGATTTACATTCTCTTTTGTGGATAAAACAGCCAGCATCCTTTCATTGAGCATAGAATCAATGAAGCCGCCTACCCTGTCCACAATCAGTTCATTGATGGAACATACCCCCTGCGCCACACCGACACCCAGCACTTTCCCTTTTTTACTGATAACCAGTACATTGGAAACAAGTATCTCGCATAACACATCACAGATATCGTTAAAAACCACTTTACTGGAATTGTTATTATGGAGCAGTTTCCCAATCTTCCGTGTCTTATCCAGCAGTTGAACGCTACTCATACCCTCTTCCCTCCGTCTGCCCAGCCAAAGGCCGCATCCATGCAGCCCTGCCTGGCAATCCGTCTTCGTGAACGGTACTATTGTATCACAGCATTCCGGGAATAGCAACGATTTTTAGGTATTTTTTTTAATTTTATCAAATTTTCATACAATTTCCATTCTTTTGCATATATTAACATATTATGGCGGCCGTGACCAAGCCGCAAACGCTGTGCAGCGGAACCCCTGCGGCCCGGCACCCCGTCATGAAGATGCCTGCTGCGGCACCGGCTTGTTCATCACATAACCGCAGGATTCCCCGGAACAGACCAGTTTATTGCCCTTTTCCAGCATAATGGAGCCGCACTCCGGGCAGCTCTGTCCGGAAGGCTTCTGCCAGACCATAAAGTCGCATTCCGGGTTGTCAATACAGCCATAATATTTCCTGCCCTTCTTGCTTTTCTTCAGCACTATATCTTTCCCGCATTTCGGGCAGGCAATGCCGATTTTCTCATAATACGGCTTTGCATTCCTGCAGTCAGGGAAACCGGGGCAGGCAAGGAACCTGCCGTGAGGGCCGTACTTTATCACCATCTGCCTTCCGCAGAGCTCACATACTTCATCCGACACCTCATCCTCTATTTTCACATGTTCCAGTTCCTTCTCCGCATTCTGCACCGCCTCGTCAAGATCCGGATAAAAATTGGAAACTATCGTTTTCCAGTTAACATCCCCCTCTTCCACACCGTCCAGCAGGGCTTCCATATTTGCCGTAAAGTTCACATCCACAATGGTCGAAAAAGCGGCTTTCATAATATTGTTAACCACTTCGCCCAGTTCTGTTACGTAAAGGTTTTTATTCTCCTTTACAATATACCTGCGCGCCAGTATGGTTGTGATCGTCGGCGCATAAGTACTGGGACGGCCGATCCCCAGTTCTTCCAAAGCCCTCACGAGAGAGGCTTCCGTATAATGGGGCGCCGGCTGGGTAAAATGCTGTTTAAAATCGAATTTGTCCAGTTCCAGCATCATACCTTTGTCAATACCTTTCGCAAGCGTATTTGTTTCTTCTTTATCCTCATCCTGCACATAAACGCTCATAAAACCGTCAAACAAAACCCTGGATGCCGCCACCGTAAAACGATACTGCCCCGCGTCTATTTTCACTGATGTAGTTTCATATTTGGCCGGATTCATGCGGCTCGCCGCAAAACGCTTCCAGATAAGCTGGTAAAGGCGGAACTGATCCCTGGAAAGGGAGTCCTTCATTTCCAGCGGGGTACGCGCAATATCCGTAGGCCGGATCGCTTCATGGGCATCCTGTATTTTCTGCGCCGTCTTCTTTTCCCTCACCGACTGCGCCGCATACTCTGCGCCGTATGTGTCGGTAATATATTTGCGCGCCGCATTTTCCGCCTCCTCCGACACTCTTGTGGAATCGGTACGCAGATAAGAGATAATACCCACCGTCCCGTTTCCCTTAATATCAATCCCCTCATAAAGCTGCTGCGCCAGCCGCATTGTCTTCTGGGTAGAGAAATTCAGGACCTTGCTCGCCTCCTGCTGCAGCGTGGATGTTGTAAACGGCAGGGGCGGCTTCTTTACCCGCTCCCCCTTCTTCACCTCCGTCACCTCAAACCGGGCCCCTTCCAGCCCGGCCAGGATGCCGTCCAGTTCTTCTTTGGACGGGATCACGGCCTTATTGTCCTTTGTCCCGTAATACTTCGCCGCTACCGGCTTCTTTTCCCCCGGAATACGGAGCATGGCATCCAATGTCCAATACTCTTCCGGAATAAAAGCATTGATTTCCTCTTCCCTGTCACAGATAATCCGAAGCGCCACGGACTGCACCCGTCCCGCGCTTAACCCCCTTTTCACCTTTGCCCAGAGAAGCGGGGAAATACGGTATCCCACCATACGGTCGAGGATACGCCGCGCCTGCTGCGCATCCACCAGATCCATATCAATTTCCCTTGCATTTTTCAGCGATTCCTTCACCGCGCTTTTCGTAATCTCATTAAAAGTAATCCGGTATACCTTCTTGTCCTCCAGTTTCAGCGCTTTCATCAAATGCCAGGAAATTGCTTCTCCCTCGCGGTCAGGGTCGGTGGCAAGATATATTTTTTCCGCTTTCTTTACTTCTTTACGGAGATTAGCCAGGATATCCCCTTTTCCCCTTATTGTAATATACTTCGGCTCAAAACCGTGCTCCACATCCACACCGAGCTGGCTCTTGGGCAAATCCCGCACATGGCCGTTGCTCGCCATCACCTCATAGTTGGAACCCAAAAATTTTTTGATCGTTTTCACCTTTGCCGGTGATTCCACGATAACTAAATATTTCGCCATATTTACATCCCCTGTTCCTTCACTTTTGTCGGATTCTTCCGGATTTTCCATACAAAACAAAGCGTATTTCTTCCATAATATACGGCTGTCCCAGCACTGATTACTATTTCGTCATACCGATTCTCTAAAAAATTTCAACATGCATCACTATACAATAAAATTTTAACACTTGCAAGTAATATTATGAAAAAATTTCGTTTTTTATTCATGGGGAAGACAGCTCTCCCTGTTTTACGTATTGCCCCGCCGAAACCTGTTTCGCCTGGTTTTCTGCACATAACTCCATTAATTCACACACTACATCCCGGTATTCCATTCCCGATTCAAGCTGAAGCTGCTCTGCGCTTTTTGGATAGAAATCCAGATATTGGTACACATTTTTACATATGCCTGTTGTCCCCTTTTCCTTTCCTCTTTCATGGACAGTCCGGCCGGCCAGCCCTGTTTCCCCCATCATCTCTTCTATGGAAACCATCACCCCGGCTCCCTGTTTTACCAGGCGGTTACACCCCCTGCTCAGTGGATCGGTCAGCCTGCCCGGCACTGCATAGACCTCTTTTCCCTGCTCCAATGCCATATCCGCCGTGATCAATGTCCCGCTCCTCTCCCTCGCTTCCACAATCAGTACCACATCCGCAAGCCCGCTGATAATCCGGTTCCGCTGGGGAAACAGCCCTGCCTGGGGCTGGGTCCCCGGAGGATATTCCGAGAGAATCCCTCCTCTTATTTTCAGTTCTTCATACAATCTCCTGTTTTCCGCCGGGTAACAGACATCCACTCCGCTTCCCAGCACGGCGTATGACTTTCCGCCCGCGCATATTGCGGCCCATTGGGAAATACCGTCTATTCCCCGCGCCATGCCGCTGATCACGGATATCCCTCTCTCCGCCAGTTCCCGCGCCGCTCTCTCCGCCACATATTTGCCGTACTCCGAACATTCCCTTGCCCCGATTACCGCCACTGAGGGCATCTCTTTCCGCGGCATCTCACCCAACAGAAAAATGCCGAAGGGCGGATCCGGAATTTTCTTAAGCCGCTCCGGGTAATCCGGGTGAATGCTCGAAACATAACGGATCTCTCCTTTCTGAAATTCCTGATACCTCTCTAAAAGCCTGTCCTCACTGTATTTTTCCCTCTCCTTCTCCAGAGCTTCCGCTTTCTTCTCCGGCAGGAACATCCTCCATTCTTCTGTGTCCATCCCGTATGCCGCTTTCGGGGAACCCGCTCTCTTTACCAGCTCCCAGCGGCTCTTCCGCCCCAGTCCCCGCACGCATTCCAGCCAGTAAGCATATGCCTGCTGTTCCTGCAGTTCGGCCCATCCCACCCCTGGTTCCTTTTCTTTTATTTCCGGTTCTTTTTCTTTCATTCCCGGTTCCATCCTCTTTATTTTTATTCCCGGTTCCTTTTCTTCCATTCCTTGTTCCATCTTCTTTATTTTTATTCCTGATTCCTTTTCTTCCATTCCTTGTTCCATCTTCTTTATTCCTGGTTCTTTTTCCTTCATTTCCGGCTCCCTTTCTTTCATTCCTGGTTCTTTCTTTCAGCCAGTTTTTTAACCGTTCCTATCTTTCCCAATATCCTTCCCCTGCCGCCCTGCAGCTTATTGCTTCCGCCAGATGGCGTCTCTCAATTTTTTCGCTGCCATCCAAATCCGCGATAGTACGCGCAACCTTTAATATACGGTAGTACGCCCGGGCGCTCAGCTTCATTTTCCCGAAAGCTTTCTCCATCAGTTCCTTCCCCTGCCTGTCCAGTGCGCAAAACTGCCCCACTTCCTCCGGTGTAAGCGCGGCATTAAACTTTCCGCTTCCCCGCTCTTCCTGCATCTTCCGCGCCTGGAGGACGTTGGAACGAATGTATGCGCTTGTTTTCCTCTCCGGCCCCTTCCTGCCGTTCCCCGGTTCCAGTTCTTCCATCGTCAGCGGCGGGACTTCCGCGCAGATATCAATACGGTCCAGAACCGGCCCCGACAAACGGTTCTGATATTTCCGGATGGCTGACTGGGTGCACCGGCACCGTTCCATGTCCGGATAGTATCCGCAGGGACAGGGATTCATCGGTACAACGAAATTGATACAATTCAACGATGCATCCCAACCTTATAACGATGCACCCTCTCACAAACAACTTGAAATCAGCATTTCTTCATAATAAATGTACACCCTATAATAAATGTACACCCTTTTCGGGCAATAAAAAATCCAGACCGAAGTCCAGATTTCCTATTATATTATACCCTTCGTTTCTCCTCACCCTCATGAATAAACCTGTGAACCTCGCTTGACCACAAATTCCAATATTTGCACAGAAGCCTTTCGATGGTTGGTTTCTTCCTCGACATCTGCATTGAGCAAGGCTACTGCCGCCCTCGTTATATCCTCCACTGTTCGATTATTCCCATACCTTTTCTTGAACAGCATCCCGTGCCGCACCCAATAACTCTCTTCCAACACCCAATGACATATGTATATCCTCCGTTTTATCATCATACAATAATATATCCGTTCTATACATCTTTAACTTTCTAAACCCTATTTAAAATACTTTGATATATCTGTTTTACAAAAATTTTGAAAATAATTTATGATTTCTTGCAAATCACAATCTGGCAATCCAGAGGCTTTATCATAGAAATTTGCATCGATACTGTCATTGTACAATAATTGCTTTATAAAATGATCGGAATAGATTTTTCTATTAAAACTAGAAAAATCAGTATTAGCTCCTGTTTTCCTAGCACTGTCCGAAATCACCATGATTGGAATACCAATGATCTTTTCATATTTTTTATATAATGCTTTATCTAAGTGAAGAACAATATTGGGAACGACCAAAAAAGCTGGACATTCTAATCTGATTTCAGAAAACTTACTAAGTTGTTTTGTACAAAAATGAATGCTATCGTAATGCACTTTCTCGGTATTCTCAGATGGTAACTTCTTATCAATAATCATTCGAGCAATTTTTATAGGATTCTCAAGTAAGGAATATTGAGCAATAATATCGTATATCTCATATATAAAAGCATTTAAATTCTCAATACATAAATTTCTGAAAAGAAAACCCCCAATATTTTGAATGCCAAAGTTGTCAAAAAGACTATCAAAAGTAATTATTTTTTTATCAATTACTAATTTCAGTGTTTCGATAATATTCATAAATCTAAATTGTGCAAGCGAAAATCGCGGTTCTAATATACTTGAGTATAATTGCTCATGATCAAATAATGGTGGTAATACCGGATTCAATGCATAATCACACACTGCTGCAAATAATATCTGTGAATACAATTCATCTTCCAAAACTACATACTCGCAAAATATCTTATACGCTGAAGCATATAAGCCATTACTTGTTAAGTCCTTTTTTATTTTTAGATATATGTCATCACTCGGATGCTCGATATATAATAAGTCTAATAGCAAATAATCATTGACTCTTGCATGCCCTTCAAGTATATGTTTAACCCCTAGGCAAGTCCCATCCTCCAAACCTATAAATTCTATATGACGGTTTTTCTCTAAATATTTGTAGACTGTTTCTAAAAACAAATGGTTTTGATTATTATAAATTCCAAGATTCTCATATAGCCACAAAGTGTCTTTACAACTAAAATAAATTAATTCATTTATAGTGCGTGCTCTTAAATACAAATCCATTTCTTTGTATTGTGATTCAGTAAAATTCCCCTCAAATAAATAAATTAAATATTCTAATGAAGAGAGTTTATGTATATAATACTCCACATAATCTATATTATAAGAAGTAGGAAAACCAAAAATTTCAGGTTCAAGCGATATTTGTTCATTTATTATTTCTTTTTTTTCTATAAGATAGTCAATCAATGGTAATTCTATTTCAATTTTGTCAATAAAACTGTATATTATAGAATGCTCGACTTGAATAATTAAATTAAAGAAATATCCAATTGTTGAACTAGTCTGTTGAAACCAATGGATATTCTCATGATAAGCAGTGACATAATCTCGAAAACTATCATAACTATCATGCGAATCTCTAATATCTAAATTAATTAGTAGATTATATGTATCAAAATAGCCATAATCATTATACAAAGAATTATTATTCCTCTTCTTTAGATATGAACAAAGATTCAATAAGCTCATCTCCAATAATCCCTCTCCAATCTTTATCAATATCATTTAAATCAAGTTCAATTTTACAAGTTCCTTTTTGAATAACAATCTTTCCTTTGTCTTTTTCAGACAATTTTTCTTTCGATGAATTTTTTAGTTCCCAATACTTAATTACCATTTCTTTTATACTCATAATTATCGCGGAAATTGTACCCCCGCTAATTAATAGAGTAAGGATTGTATTTGCATCAAAACCTACATTCAACTTTGTATTCTCTCTTGCAAAAAATGATTTGTTTGTGTTTTTATGTTTTTGCACCTCAATAACATCATTCGGTAAGATACTAATAAAGTTTTCCTTCTCCAAAGCATTCTCAAAGTTAAAAATAATTTCTTCTTTCATCAACTATACCTCCAAATTATTTATTTTATATGGCTCAAATAAAGAATTAGACATATCAACTTATGTACTTTGTTTCCTACACTTAAATTTAATTATACCATATTTATCGTCAATTTCCCACAAGAAAACAAGCCGGAGAACACCAAAGTCTCCGACTTAGTAAAAATTTTTCTTCTATAAATAAATAGCAAAACATACACATTTTAACCTATCAGTTAACTTTCACCTCGTTTCCGACTTTGAAAGTAAAGCGGATGTCGTCCCTAGCATAGACCGTGGCATGGTTGAGCAGCGCCGTCCAAAGCTCCTCATCAAACTCCGTGCAGAAGCCGTCCAGCCTTTGCAGGCCGCCAATGAACCGCATATAGGTTTTCCGCCTCCCCTGCCTGTCGGAAATCTCCCCGGATGCCTTTTCGTACCCATCCCTTGCCGCCTCGTACCTTGCGACCAGTTCGTTCCGCCGTCTCTGGTATTCCTCCTGGTCCGTGGCTGCGGCCTTGTTCTCCGCCACAATCCTCTTTACCATTCCCGCCACCGTATCCATCTCGGTCAGGAGCCGGCTCTGCTCCACCTCCAGCTCCGTGGTGTCGCATACCGTCCGCATCATCACTTTTGTGTTCGCTATCAGCTCATCCTTTTCCGGGATGACCGCATTGACCGCCTTCACGAAGGCATCCTTGATCTCATCCTCGGTAAGGTGCGGCGTCCGGCATTTCTTGTCGTTCTTGAACTTATGGTTGCACTGGAAAATCACCCTGCGGTATTTGTCCTGCGAGTGCCATACCTTGGAGCCGTACCAGTTCCCGCACTCGGAACACTTAATCTTCGAGGAAAATATGCTCGCGCTGCTGTACCTTGCGTCCATATTTTTCCGCCGCTCCATTTCCTCCTGCACCAGCTCCCATGTTTCGGGAGGGATGATTGCCTCGTGGTTCCCCTCCACATAATACTGCGGGATTTCCCCCTGGTTCCTCTTCCGCTTTTTGGTGAGGAAGTCCGCCGTGTACTGCTTCTGCAGGAGCGCATCCCCTTTATACTTCTCGTTTGTGAGGATGCTCTTGACGGAACTCTGGTGCCAGGTGTCCTTCCCCGCGGGGCTCTTGATGCCAAGCCCCGTCAGCTTCTTGCCGATGGCATACGGGCTCAGTCCCTGCAGGAAAAGCTGGTATATCAGCTTTACCGTTTCCGCCTGCTCCGGGTTCACTCTCAGGCTGCCGTCCTCGCCCTTCTCGTATCCAAGGAAAGTGCTGTAGGCAAGGCTGCCTTTGCCGTCCGCGAACTGCTTCCGCTTGCCCCAAGTGGTGTTCTCTGAAATGCTCCTTGACTCCTCCTGCGCAAGGGAGCTCATGATGGTGATGAGCAGCTCCCCCTTGGAATCCAGCGTGTAGATGTTCTCTTTTTCAAAATAAACCTCGATGCCCTTCTCCTTCAACTTCCGTACTGTCGTTAAGGAATCCACCGTGTTCCTTGCGAACCGGCTGACCGATTTTGTGATGATGAGGTCAATCTTCCCCGCCAGGGCATCCTCAATCATCTGGTTAAAACCATCGCGCTTTTTTGTGTTCGTTGCAGAGATGCCTTCGTCCGTATACACCCCGGCAAATTCCCAATCCTCCCGGCCGTTTATGTACCGGGTGTAATAATCGACCTGCGCCTCATAGCTTGTCGCCTGTTCCTCGGAATCCGTGGATACCCTCGCATACCCCGCCGTCTTCCGCTTTTTCGCCACCGCAATCGGACTGGAGTCAAACCGGTTCAGCGTGGCGGGTATGGTTGTTACTTTCTTTGCCATTCTGCCACCTCCCCATCCGTAAAGTGAAATTCAAACCTGTCCCCGTATGCCGTCACTCCCGCAATCTCCTTTACAAAGCGGGGTTCGTAATTCTCCCGCCCCAGGACTTCCGCCGCTGCCTTTCGGAATTCATCATCCAGCAGCCTGCGGAAGGAACACCCCCGGCACACCCAAACCTTATATTTTTCCTTCTGCCCTTTCGGGCCCATCTTCCAGTAATCGCATTCCAGTTTCCTGCCGCAGCACCCGCAGGTGATTTTCTGCGAAAATGCGCTGCGGCCTTTTTGGTATGCCCGCATGACCTCTCTTGCCTTCCCGCTTTTCATGCGGAACTCAATGCGGTCTGCATTTATGACAATCTGCTCGACTTCCCTCCGGACTGCCGCCCCGTCAAAGGCGGCAAGCTCCAGTGCGGCGGCCGCCGCCTGCTCCAGCTCCGTTTCATAGACCGGCCGGAGCCCGCACACATCTTTCCCTTTGCGCTCCCTGGTATTGCAGTTCCATTTCTTGCCGTACTTCGTGGTGCGCCTGCTCACCGAACGGCCGCATTCCCCGCATTTCACCAGTCCGGAAAAAGCCGTGAGCGTGGGGTTTTTATTGGCGGCGGCATCCGCCCGCTGCTCCCGTATGAGCTGCGCCTTTTCAAAATCTGCCTGCGGGATGAGAGGCTCGAACATACCCTCCACCATGTACATGGGCAGCTCGCCCTTATTCCTTTTCCTCGTATGCCCCTCGGAAATGAAATTCTTCTGCAGGAGCATGGAGCCCGTGTAGGAAGGGTTTGTGAGAATGAACTCGATGGTGGAGTCGTCCATCGGCACGCCCTTCTGCCCCGTGATGCCCCGTTCCGAAAGCTCCTTTGCAATCCCATAGGCGGATGCACCGGAAAGGTATTTTGCAAAAATCTCCTTTATGACCTCGCCCTGCCCCGGTATGGCCCGGTACATTTCCCCGTCCCATTCATATCCGTATGGCGCTTTATGCCCATTCGGGATTCCCTTCTCAAACCGTTTCCGGATGCCCCATTTCACATTCTCGGAAATGCTGCGCGATTCCTCCTGCGCGAAGGACGCGAGCAGGGTAAGCAGCAGCTCGCCCTCTTCGGAAATGGAGTGGATGTCCTCCCTTTCAAAATAGACATCGATCCCAAGCTCCTTCAGGTGCCTTGTCACCGTCAGGGCATCCACGGTGTCCCTGGCAAAGCGGCTGATGGATTTTACCAGCACCATGTCAATCTTCCCGGCGTCGCAGTCCGCAAGCAGGCGGTTGAAGTCGCTGCGGTGGCCCGTGTCCCTCCCGCTGATGCCCTCATCCGCATATATGCCCGCGAATTCCCATTCGGGGTTCCTTTGTATCAATTCATTGTAGCGGCTGACCTGTGCGGAAAGGGAATGCAGGAGCATTTCCGTCTCCATGGACACCCTCGCATAAGCCGCCACCCTTTTCTTCTTTTCCAGCTCCGGCAGAACCGGCCCGATTACGCTGATTCTCGGCATACTATCCCTCCTTGTCAGTGTCACATGATGCCATAGAACCGGCTTTATATCCACTTAATTCTGCCCGTAAACTCACCAAAATCGGGCGGTATTTTTCGCGGAAAATTGTATCAATCTGACCGTACTCCTCCGCCGTCATCGCCCCCTGCTCCATGAGGGATTTCGCTATGCTCATGGTGGCGTGGTACATTTTCTCGTTTCGGAACTGCTCCTCACTCATCCGCGCCACCCCCGAACCTGTCAGCCACATAACACGCATGGGAGCAGTATTTCCGGCCGGCGTTCCCGTAGGCCGTGAACGGCTTTTTGCAGTGTAGACAGGTAAATTCATAGATCGCCTTATGGTTTACCCTGTCAAGATGGCTGTTCCACCACTTATTCCGGCATCTATTCGAACAAAACTTCTTTTCCTTCCGCCCCGGATTCTGCCTTATCTGCGCACCGCAGCAAAGGCAGCTTCTTTTATCCCCGCCCGCTGTATCCGCATCCCCGTTGAGCCCTTTCCTCCTGCAGAAGGACTTCACTGTATTTTCTGAAAGCCCAAGTTCCCGTGCGATCTTGACATATCCACAGCCGCCTGCCTTCATCCTCCTTACCTGTTCTTCCTGCCTGTCAGTCATTGCCACACCTCCTCAACATACGGAGATTTTGCGGCGATTTTGGATACCCGTGCTTCAAAAAAATATAAGTTGCAAATATGTAGATTAAGAGTTAATATCCACCACTAAGGAAAGGAGGGAGACCACCATGGATAAAGATTCAGTAATGTACCAGTTGATGGATCTGCGTGTGAATACCATTTTAAACAGCATCCAGGCGGCAGACGAAGAGTACCAGGAGATTAAACGTATGTCTGATGTTTACTCCGGCCAGCTTGATGCCATGGACCTGCCAAGGGAAATCCGGCTGCTCATTGACAAATATGTCAGCGAACAGAACGCCCTCGGCGCACGGTATGGCGCACTTGCCTATCTGCTCGGCTTTTCGGACTGCATAGAGTTGTTCCGCAGCCGCATTGGCATTGAAGGCTGTGCAAAAATTGTTTTGGAAAAGTAACAGTTATACAAAAATAAGGGAATGCCTGTGGAAGCACTATGCCCACCTGCATTCCCTTATCTTTACATGGAAAAATCACAAAGCCGGTTAAAAACTACATCCTGCCTTACTCATAAATTCCTGTTTCTTCAACCCATAGGATTCTTTAATTTCCTCCGGTATACAGCGGAAAATTTCAGCGTACTCCAGCTCGACCAGCGGGGTACCACTGGCATATTCAAGAATCTGCTGGCATACCCACTCATCCCACAGGTCACGGAACATCGCCTCGCTGCTTCTGAAAGTTTTTACAGACTCGAACCCTCCAGGCAACTTATAGTACCGCAGCTTGACAAAACCAAACCGCCCTGCATCCAGCACCAGTGTATCTTCTTCCACAAACGCCCCTTCAAATGCCTCTGCCACCTTCCTGCATAGCTCCCGCTCATCTGCCGATATGTAATCCCCTGCCATTTATTTTCACCTCCTCCAACATCCTCCTGAGTCTTAATACACTGCTATATAAACATAGTTTTTCACGGAATTCAACTTATTTTTCCTCGATTTCCTTTCCCGTCCGCCTTTCCCAATTTTTTTGCAAGTTTTCTTATTATAAGTTGATATATGTACGTTTTAGAGTTAATATTCACCACTAAGGAAGGGAGGAATCACTATGGTAACCAGGAAAACACCTGCATCTCTTGACGCCATCCTGTCAGGCCAGAAAATACACGGCAGAATCCTGCAGAGTGGCTACAGCATAAAAGAAATACAGAATATGCTTGGTCTGGAATGCCCACAGTCTGTATACCGATGGCTCAAAGGCCGGTCCATGCCGTCAATAGACAATCTTTATATGCTCAGTCAGATTTTGGACGTACATATGGAGGACCTGCTTGTATCAATGGATGCCGCAGATCATTCCGTCTAAAGCGCGGCACCCGTTCTCCGATACCGCCCCACAAAAAAATGCCCGCGGAAAGCTGTGTGCCATCCGCGGGCATTGCCATTACCAAAATCGTATATTACACTCTCGTTGTATGGTCAAGCGAAATCCAGCCATCCCTTTTATCCTGGCAGGATTTCAGCAGCCCCCACTTTGACGCACCCTCCCCGTCTGCCTCCTCGACAATGGTAAAACTACCTATGCCCGTATACCGTCCTGTCTTTGCATACCCGGTTCCAGGCCCCCTGCGGATATTCAGGTCTGGGATATTTACCCTGACCATATAGGGCGCAGAGATGGTAAGGCTCTCCATGAACTGCACTTTCCCCTCATCCATGAGGGCTTTCAGGATAGCAAGGATTTTTTCCCCATATCCGGCTCCCGCCGCCCATCCCTTCCCAGCCGGGTTCTCCTTCTGCCCAAGCCACTCCACATACTCTGCACATCCCCTCGTGACATATTTGAACCGCGGGTCAATGCAGTCGTTCGCTAACGCATCCTTCGAAGCGTAGGCTTTCAGATGCTGCACCTGCATCCGGATGCCGAGCTGCGGCGTGTCAAAGGAATTCCCCTTCATCCCATTGGAAGTCACGCCCATGCCGCAGAAATTGTTCTGTGAGAGCGTAACCGCAGAGCCGGAAAAAGTAAAGTTCCCCGTCTCAAGGCAGGACTGCGCAAAGGCAATATCGCCCCTCACTCCCTCTGCCCTGCCTTCGGAAAGATACAGCGGAATCATGCCAAGGACGGACTGCACCACATCTGGATTCTTCTTTTTGAGATATTCCCTCATCTGCTCTGCTGTGGCCACGGCATTCCCCATAATCTTCGTATATCCGTCCGTGCCAGAGGATGCGCCACTCATTGCCACCTTGACCGCCTTGCGGAATCCGTCCATCGTGTACCCCAAGCCAAGCTGCGTCCACAGATGCTCCGGGTCGCCATGGTTACTGGCAATGCCCCGGCTGTGCCCTTCCCTGTGGCTGATGATGACGCCATCCACCAACGGGTTCAGGCTGTATTTCCTACAGAGCATGGCAAACAACTCCACCGCCGCCTCATAGGTTCTTTTTGCTACCGCTTTTGCCTCTGCCAAATTGGAACAGGTAAAGTTAGAGCCCGCCGTGTACTTGATACACGCAGGCTCGCACATTTCTACTCCGATATGGGTATTGTTCCCACTTCCTTTGTTTCCGCTTCCGCAATGCCACCCCCGGTGGTTCCAAGGTAGTGTCTGGTATACCGTCCCATCATTGCCGTCAATAAATCCATGGACACATGAACTGGCATGTGACAGGCTGTTCCACGAATTGATGAACACGGACGCTTTCGGCTGCGGGCAGCCCACGGAATGGAGCATCAGCCCCTTGACCGTAATCTTCCGCCCTGCCGTATAGCAGGGATTTCTTGTCAGAATGTTTTCCACCAGTTTCATAATTATTCGTCCCCCTTCCCGTTCTCCGCCCTGTCATGGAGCTGTGCCAGGATATCCTTCAGTTTCTCCGGGATGGGAAGTCCCAGGTGTCCGGCATTCTCCAGGAGGCTCACGCCTTCGTTGGAGATATAGAAAAAGATGATTGCCGTCCGCAGGACGCTCCCCGTTCCTATGACCTGCACATCAAGGATGTTGGCGATCCCCACCAGCAGGAAGATCAGCACCTTCTTAGCGATACCTTTGAAGCCCACCTCGCTTGACAGCTTTTTATCCGCCACAGCACACATCACGCCCGTAACGTAATCCACCACAACAAATGCGATAAGAGCGTACAGCAGACCGTCACAGCCGCCGAGAAAATAACCGAGCCACCCCCCGATGCCCGCAAAAATGAGTTGAACCGTGTTCCAGAATTCCTTCATAGTGAAACCCTCCTATAAAATTTTTTTATATGATAAAAGGCCGCCCGCCAAACGGCGGACAGCCCTGTATCCATGGAAATATTAAATTTGTTTCGGCAGTACCTCCCTTTCTTTGAAAAGGGCGTTGATATCCCGCAATTCAGAAAAATACCGACACCATTCAGTTTCATTGTGCATATTCAACCTTCAGTGGAAGCCTCCGTCTCCAGTATGTTAAGAGCCTCTGCCAGTTTCCCTTCCACGTTTCCCCCTAAAAAAGTTTTCAAGTCTTTTTTTGAAATCACACCACCTTTTTTCATCTCTGATTCAAGAGCCCTCACCATATCCAGTGCGTTGAATACCGCATCCCTGATGATCTCCATTTCTTTTGCTTTCATTTACATTCCCTTTCTGCCCTGTTATTTTGAGGACGGGCGGGCATCTCCCGTCCCTTTGATACACATGTTCGCTCCCAATCGTAGAATTATCAAGAAATATATGCGGAAATACTTCACAAGTATATACTTTACTTTTTGTGTATCATTTTCCCTTGATTTTGGATAGTAAACGCCAGAAAAATCCACCCAGCCCGTTTTTCAACGTAGGCTTAAAGCATCCCCAGCGTATTTAATGCAAGAAAAAGCAGCTCAAATCTCGTTATTGTGGTTCCCTCCATTTTTCGTGTTTCCCCTTTCGTAAACAAGCTCTGCCTGTTTTGTACACCCGTATTCGCTCTGAATGGGGATATTATCAAACAGATTCAGAGCGTAAGATGCACAAACATACAGTTGGAAAACTGTACATAATTACACGCATTCCACATATCGGATGAATGCCCTGCCATCCCCTTCGTTCACCCCTGCCTCTGTCTCCGCAGGGTAATATTTCCCGTTGTGGGTGAATGGTGAAACACCGTCTATATAACCAGAGCCTCCTGCGCCGGATTCCCCGCGCAGGCCGTAATTCCCGCCGAACCATCCACCTCCGCCTCCGGATTCCGCAACGCTGCTGGAAGAGTAGGAAGATGTGTAACCAAAATTTGTGGACGGGCTGCTCCCTGTGGAGATCTGCCGCCCTCCTAAAGCACCGCCAGAGCCATCACCTCCACGTTCACCGCCACCGTCCCCGCCTTTATTAATCACGCCATTATTTATTCCGCCACCACCCCCACCGCCCGCCACGATCAGCACACAGTCCCTGTTGGCATAGCTTAAGCCGCTGGAAGAAGTCCCGCCTATTGAACCGGACTTTGTTGCCACATGGGTGCATCCGCCGCCTGTTGCGCCATACTGCTTTCCGCTGGCATAGTTATTCCCATACCCGCCGCCGTTTGCCCTTGCCGTGCCGCCATTGAAGATATAGACCACCTCATCCTTCTTCATCTTCTTATAGCCTTTGGAATGCCCCCCAAGCCCTCCTTCCGCCACAAGGTTATCCACTTTTGCATCAGAGCCGGATGCTCCCCACACTTCAAACTCATAGATACCGTCCTGCGGGATGGTGAATGTCACATAAGTGCCTGTATAGGGGAAATCGTACTCCGTTGTCACCCACATGGCATAAAGGGTAGCATCCGCAGGAAACACGCCCATTTCCCCTGGCTTATACGATGGCGTGGAGAGGGAATCAATGCTCCATCCGCAGAAGGACATATTCTTTCTCGTATAAGGGCTTGCCGGAACCGTGGTGGGCTCGCTCTGGGAATTCCCATTATTGTAATAACAGAAAGCCGTAAAACTTTCTTTCGCCCCACTCTCTGCAATGGTGCCGCCGTTGGGCATCAGACCGATGGTCATCTGCTTTCTGAACACCGCATAGAGTGTGACGGGTTCCTCCGAAGTAATGGTATATTCTGCCAGCACTTTTTTCTCTGCGGAATCATCCTGCCGCCATCCCACAAAGGTATAGCCCTCCAGCACGGCGGGCGGTGCGGCGGCAATGGCGTCCTCCCTGTCCGGCACAGTCCTTTCCAATGCATACCCCGTGTCGATCTGATAAGTCACCTTTACGCCCGCCGCATACACCCTGTCCTCTCCCACGAAAATCCGCGTCACACGCTTTGTGGTTTCATCTTCATAGCAGAGATAGATAGTCGTGGCGCTGTAGCTTTCCATTGCCCGGTACTCGTCAAGGCTCACCAGTTTCATCACAAGGCCCGTGCTGCTCATCATCTCCGTCACTCTTTCATCCAAAGTCTGCACAGATTCCCCAAGGGATGCATTGGAAGAAATAACGCCGTCCAGCTCCCCGATGATGTTCCTTGCCGTGAATACCGCAGTTCCGTCTAAAACCCTGTCCCCCACTTTGGTGATCCTCGAATACCCGGAAGGCTCCGATGCCGCCGTGGTGCCTGCCTGTGTGCAGACCAGCGTTGCCCAGCCCGGAGCGCCCACAGCGGTTACCGCATCCCCTACGGCATAGGCAGTAGCACGGGTGAGCGTCTCCCCTCCGCCGCCACCACCTCCGCTCCCGGCTTTCAGCGTGGGGAATACTTTTGTCAGCCCGTCCAAGCCTGCGGAAGATACGGTGAAGATGGCCAGTTCCAGGTCGTAGGAGGAATTGTTGTAATTGATGTTCACATCCGCATCCAGCGGCGGAAGTTCCGCTGCCGCCTGCGCCAGTATCTTGATTGGTTCATCCGCATTGGATAAATCAAGGTGGATATACACCCGCCCCTGTAGTGTTTCACCCACGTCCGCAAGGCGCACGTCAATCTCCGTTTCATACACCTCAAAGAACCGGCCACGAATCATGCCGAATCCCTGCGAGATGTGCAACACATTCCCTCTGGCATACGTCACTTCACATCCTTTGAAGATGCCGCTGCCGGGGATCGCCGTCTCGTAAATGATGGCGTCATCCTGCGGGGTCACGTTCCCGCCCTTATAGGTTTTCAGTGTGATGTTGTCAGCCATTCTCCTGCCTCCTTAAAATCTTAGTCAAATCCAGCCGCACCGTGCCGAACACCAGCTTTGTATTTTTGCCACGCTCCCTGCCCGTGAGGATGCTGCGGTAACTCTCCCCATCCGATATGATGTCCGCCACCTGCCCGAATTCCATCTCCTCCGGCTTTACCAGCGCGTCACCGTTCATCATGGTAAGTTCGATTAAGTTTGAATAGGATAAATTTGCGAACTTGTTATGGGCGGCGCTGATTGCGGCGCTCTCAAAGCTGCTCCCTTCCTCATGGGAGACTGCCTGCATCTCACACACCACGGGGACAATGCGGTCACGGTCTTTCGTATCGTAGCCAAGATCGGGATGCAGGAAATACACCCTTTTCTTTTCATAATCGGAACTGTCATAGATCACCAGTTTATTCACATCGGCGCTGACCTGCTTGATGGTGACGCTCTTTTTGATGATGTTGGGAAGGTCGCTTTCAATCGTAATCACCCCGGATGCCGCTTTCCCTACAATGATCTGCACTTCCCGGTTCTGGATATCCAGCTTTGTCTTTACAAGGATGCTGTACTTTTCCATTGCCGGGATGATCACGGAATCTATAAGGTTCACGATGTTGTAATGCCCTCCTTTGTCGGAGGGCGTGATGTGCAGGCTCCAGTCCTTTGTGGCCGTAACTGCGCTGACCGAAAGCCCTTTGATGTTCTGCATTTCGTCTTCATTGATGATAAACATTTCTTTTATCCTGTCACAGATAAACTGCTCCATGCTCCCCTGCCCCTGCAGGTCTA
>CANDKY010000061.1 GCA_947385425.1 uncultured Lachnospiraceae bacterium
AAATATTTTAAACATTTTTCATTTTACCTATTGACATTTCTTAGCTGGACTTTTGCACTATTATTTTACCATACTACAAAATTCAGAATAATTCAAACGGAAATATCATATATTACATTTCAAGCCAATTTGCCCATATATTTTATTCGCCATCCCCGGAAAACAAAAACACCCCCGGCTCTCCAATAAACCGGGGCTGCTCCCTATCCAACATTTAAGCGTTCTTTTAATGCATCCTGCAATACGCGCGACAGGCTTAAACCAGCCTCCGACACCTTATCGTCCATCCATTTGGGTATGCTGACGGTACGCTTTACAGCACGGCCGTCTTTAATATCAGCACGGATTAAATTTACAAACTCGTCAGCTTCAGTCTCAATGTCTTTCAGGCTGCTTGCCGACGGAATATCCTGTTTCCTGTCCGAAAGATATTCAATCCATTGTGTCAGGGCGGATTGCGCCATATACATAGCATTCCCTAATGATTTCCCCTCGCTGATACAGCCTGGCAAATCAGGATAGGTAATAGTAAAGGAACCGTCCCCATTTGGATGGAAGAGCGCTGGATATACATATTCTGCCATAATATCAGAACCTCCTTGATAATTAATATTTTATACACAGCAGGGGCTTATTTCAGCCCTGCTGCCTTTAAAATAGATTTAGCGGTATTCTCGTTTATTTCCCGGTGTCTTGGGACCTGTACCGGACGGCAGCCCTCTTTTTCATAAATAGTGTGCCCACCATCATCCCGGTCTACTTTATACCCGGCATTTTCCAGCTTTTTTATTAAGTCCCTCCTTTTCACTTGCCCACCTCCTCTATGGTTTTATTATATTACATAAATTACGTAATGTCAATATGTATTACGTAATTTATGTATTTTTTTATTAAGCCTTCAACCCGTCAACCCCGAAAATCAGGGCTGTCAGCCTTTCAAACGCCGACTTCAAGTCTGAATACACAGTATCCTTCGACATATGATATTTTTTCGCTACCTCTTTTGCGGGAAGAGGGATGTCAGCCATATACATATCCCATACTACTCCGTAACGCCGCCTCTCTATATCCCTGTTCTGTGACTTATCGCAGTATGCAGCATATAAGCCAAACATGGTTTCAATATGTGATACAATTATTGCCGTCCTAGTAGCACTGCGCTTTATACTTTCAATAATGACCCCATCATCATACATATTCATCATTGATTCCAGTACATCCAATGCCGATTCCACCATCTGGGTACGGCCAAACACTGACCTTTCAGCATGCTCCTTTAATGCATGGTAATTCTTAAGCAGGAGCTTCGTATTCCTTAACCGGCGGTCAGCCCTGCCGGCATATTCTTTTTTCCACTCCTGCTTAAAAGTTTTCAGAGCCTCCCTCGCGCCAATCCTTGCCGATTCCTCATAAATATTTTGTAATTCGGAATATTTAAGCAGCACATACCTTTCCGGTTCTGTCCCTACTTCCTGTAAACTGCATGGTCCTTCATTTTCCTTATCCCTGCTTTGATCTAGGATTTCCTCTATGGCTTCCTCTGCAGCCCCCATATCCCAGGCAATCTTGCCAGCCGGCCATCCGGCCAAGTGTAAAGCCATCACTTTCTCAATATCAATGTCCTTATGTTTGCCCCCGTATGCTGCCATGCTTTTCCCTCCTTAAAATACTTCCAATACGCACTATTTTATGTTATAATGCAACTGTCCTTTGGAGGGTTGCGGGAGCGCCCTCTTTTCTATTTGCCTGCAACTGAATGCAGGTATTCATCCATGGTTATCTGCCCTGGCACCTCGTAATCCTGCATCAAATTGGCAGATGGCTGTTTTCTCCTGCCCAGCCTGGCTGCCCCAAATATCCTCCTGTAGCATACCGGCCCATAACCACGTTCCATGCTCTGCGGATCCCTTAATTGCCTCCCACACGCCACGCATTCCATAATCACCCTCCTGACTTGCTTTTTGCGGAATTTACCGCCATCCCTTTCCGCATGGCGCACTCCGTACACAATGCAGCAGCCCCCTGCCTAATAACGATTGGCAGAAGCGGGGTTTTCCAGCATTCACACCCACACTCCGGGCAAGTAGTTAATTCCCAATCATCATGCCCAACAGGGACATTCTTTTTCATGGGCATCATGGCATATCCGCCCTTTTCTTCCATGCTTCTCGGCCATATCCTTACTTCCAACTTTATCCCTCCAATTCCATTCAATAAACTCTCGGAATCTCAAAGCCTTATTCTATGCGGCTTCCAAGACTCCATTTTTAGGGATTCCCCCACACTTTACGGAAAATATAAATTAAAATCCATTATTTTCTGACAATAGATTCCGAGAGACTATTTCAATGTAGATAATCTCTCAGGACATCTTCCAGCCCTTCCCTGTCCCCATACTGTATTGCGCAGATAATTTCATCATCAGCCTGCACAATAGCGTCAATAATCTGTTCGATTGTGTATTTTTCTTCCATTCCTTTATCCTTTCCCACGTTGTATCAGTGCTTTTTGGAGTTTGTTTATTGTTTCTCGGATGTTCATGCGTTTAATATCTCTTTTACTGTCAATACAAAATATTCCTCGCCCGGCTCCGCTCCCCATTCTTCCTTTCCCATTCCGATTGACAGCGTGCACCTTGCAATAAATGAGGGGGAATTTTTTCTGTAACCGTTGCGGAACATAATTTCACGCTTTGGATTTTCTTCAAATGGATTTATTAAAACCCCTTTGTATACATCTACTACATCAAACAGGCTGAAAAATCTTCTGCTGTAATACGGCTTAATCTCCCGATACTCCTCTTTCTTTTCGCCGGAAAGAATCATATCAAACCATTTTTTCTTGATCGGTAATGTCAGCATATTTCCCTTTCCCTCCACATTCCCCCTAAATTCCTAATCAGAATATAGGTATCTTTTACAGTACGCATCAACCCTGCACTCTAATATTTTTGCCATATCGTATATATCCGAACTGCAATTTGTTTCTGTCACAGACTTGATTTCTTTGTCAAGTTCCTTAACTTCTTTTTCTGTCATATCCTCATAAACCTTCCATGCAGCATTAAAAATCTTTCTTAACATTGGTGTCTGTATCGGCATACTCTCAACTGGATTATTTTTACTCATGCGTTTTCCTTTCTATCCCCTCTAAATCCCCCTAACTCTATTGTACAGAAGATTTGAGGGGAAATTTATCAAATTTAAGATTCTATTGTCTCCATATAATCGAATACTGTTATTTGCCTATCTTCCCACATAAACTGTTTTTCTTTCTCGTGTATGCTTGTCTGTGTGAGCGTGTTCCACTTATTTCCTATAAGATTTGGTTGTGTTTCTAACCATAAAAGTGTATTCCAATATTTCCTATGGTTTTTCCTCAAATGCCGCAATTCACAATCCCTTGCATTCGGGCAGAACCAGCAACCGCCCCTTGGAGCAAAATCATATATTGGGGATAACAAGTTATATTTCTTGCAAAGTTCAAACGCCATTTGCTCCGTATATCCGTACTTTTGAAGTAATGATATTTGATTTGTGCTTTTCACAATTCTGTCAAGGCGTACTGGTTCATCAACTGCAATCCCTATGTATTGGGTAAATTCTTCCTCAAAACTTTTTAGAAATCGCTTTATTGGAAGAACCTTTACACTTCTGTTAACCTGACATCTGCCAGACATAGGAAAACCAGTTATCATATCAGTTCCGAATCGCTTACCCCTTATTGGTTGCCTAAAAAATATATCCATATAAGTCAAATCAGCGTGAAGTATTTTTGTTTCATATCCCCAGCTTTCAAACAGAGGAATACACTTATTTTTGATAAAATCTATATGCTCCGGCAATTCGCCGCTGATATTTTTATCAAACATAACCTCGGAAAATATGATAAGGTCAAGCGGTTCATTATGTTTATGTGCTAAGATTATACTTGCGGTACTGTCTTTCCTCCGCTCCAACTTGCTATATATTTCAAACTATTTCCCTATCCTCATTAACTCCTTATCAAACATTTCCCCACTGTTCTGCCATCACTTTGGCAACCCCGGGGAACGTCTTTGCCCGGTTCTTCTGCCTGTTCTTTCATATCCCTTATCCTTTACCAGTTTTAATTTCCTCCTGTTCCACTTTGCCCCATATTCCGAAATCACAAACCTTTCACAATCCTCTTTTATTTGACTTTTATGCCTGCAGTCACCACTATACTCATAGCATCCATCACAAGTAAAGCATGCTTCCTTTACTTCCTCCGGCATAACTTTCCTGTATAGTTCCTCCGCATTATTCACACAATAATTACATAGACAGTTCGCACATCGAAGTACCGGGTTGTTTACCCTGCCAAAAATCTGCTGGATCATGGTTTTGTGGCCAGGTAATTCTTCGTATTTCCCATGCCCTAAAGGCTTTTCTATGAAATTAAATATATCCATCTGCCGATGCATACCGCCCCTCCCTGTCAATTATGGGTTGCATTGAAATTTTCCATAGCCCACTTATTCCCCGTTGCCGCCACCGCAAGTCGTGTGCGCTCCTGCGGTGCCAAGATTCCATGCGGAACACTGTCCAGTGCCTCCATAGTCCTGCCGTCGCAGATCATCGTTTTATTATCCATTCTCGATATGGTCAGAAGCCGCTCAAATCTTCTTCCACATTTAGGACAAATTTCCATATCAACCCCCTCCCCTCCCGGTTTCCCTGTTCATTACATCCTGTATTTCCACAATCTCCATCCTGTATTCCTGCATGGCATCCGGATATCTTTCCGTATCAACCTTATCCTCAAACATCACATATGGCCTTGCCCACACGTCCCGGCATCCCCCGACAGGCGTCTGGTAAAGGGATTCATAGATTACTTCCAGTTCTTTCGTTTCCGTATTCCGTGCAATAGCGATTATCCTGTATAAATTCCCTTTAAAATGCCGGACAATATCATTGGGCTGGAATACTCTGTGTTTCTCCCCGCGGTAATTCAGCTTTTCTTTTACTTCATAATTCATTTTCCCCATCCTCCA
Organism: uncultured Lachnospiraceae bacterium; assembly: GCA_947385425.1. Lineage (GTDB taxonomy): Bacteria > Bacillota > Clostridia > Lachnospirales > Lachnospiraceae > Kineothrix. Next base: position 5,018 of record CANDKY010000061.1, read on the forward strand.
AATCCTGCAATATGGCATCAAAATCCAGCAAATCTTCAATATCACAGCCAGTGCATGGCGGCTCAATAGGCCCATCAGGGCCTAATGTCGCACCCGTACACTCACCCCCATAAATGCAGTAATTGCAGTAATCCTCCCCGTCATGCCTGCCCAGCCATCTGCCAATCTTTTCTTTATCATTCACAATCCCATCCTCCTATATCTTTAAATGTTATCTGCCTTTTCGGCGGATCATAATTCATCCAGACAACCTCCCGTTTTTTGGAGCATACCTGCGAATATGACGTCGTTTCAAATTTATTCCACCCTGCCAGCATGGAGTTGTAAAGCCCTGTATCATAACCGCTAATAATGGCATACCCTTTATGCTCCAGCAAGGTATCCAGGAGTTCCTCATGGCCCCTGTCGTCCATTTCACACCGGTACTGCTTCCCGTGCCTTGTTTCCAGCATATACGGCGGGTCACAGTATATCAGCACGTTCTTATAGTTAAACCGCTTTATCAGGCCAACTGCAGGCCTGTTCTCAATCTGCACTCCCCGGAGCCGTTCCGCAGCCTGTATGATTTTCCCAGGCAAATGGCACCAGTCCTGTGATGCATAGGAACGTTCCCGCCCCTGCACGTCATTCTTCCATCCCACCCGCTCCCCCGAAGTGCGAAAACCATGCCCCATGTTAAGCCGGATGTAAAAATTCAGCGCCGCCTCAAATTTATCCTCCGGAATGCCCTGGAATGCCCTTTCATATACTTCCCTGGCATATGGCGTCCCATAAACCATGCCTGCAAGCTTCTCCGGGTCTTCCCTTATGCATTCAAACAAATTTACAACATTGTTATCCATGTCATTGACGGTTTCTATGTTTGACCGCAGCTTATTAAAGAGGACGGCCCCGCTTCCAAAAAAGGGTTCCAGGTAGCTGTGATGTTCCGGGAAAAAATTTATAATCCAGTCCGCTATACTCCATTTACTGCCTGGGTATTTCAATATGGCTTTCATTTTACCATCCAATCCTTTTTGATATCCCCGTTGCCATACCACCTAATGCCCTGAATCTTGCCAAAAGGTAATCCCCATTTTCGCCACACATGAGCGGGGTCCCTGCAGGTGCAAACCTCACCATGCATGCCAGCTCGTACTGCCCCATACCATCAATAACCTTTTTAACGTCCTCTGCAATTTCAAACTTCCTTCCATATGCTTCAATCATCTCCTGCTCCTTTCCGGAAGGGATACTGCCCCCAATATCCTCCTGCCCCCATATAGGCTTTTCCATGCTTTACCATCTGTTTGCTTTTTCAACCTTCTCTATCTCTGCAAGTGTTGGCGCCTTTACAATCTTTTTCATCCCATCATGCAGTTCCTTTGCCCCTGGGTTCCCTTTTTCAATTTCATCCGCCATATGGCGCAAAACCAAAACTATCAACCCTGCGTCTGCTTTTGCATATGGGTTTATGGAATGAATTATATTTTCCGTATAATACTGAAGCCCTCTTTCAACCAGCTCCATTGCCTCCAGGGCCTTGCCTTCTGCTATCAGCTTGTTTCCCCTGTCTACAAAGCTGCTCATTCTCCCGTTCTTTTTCTTCATGCTTACCTCCTGGCCCTATATCATGACTGGCAGCACTATGGATTTAAAGTCACCATCCTGCAGGATCATCGGCATTTTAGGGCCGCCAAGGGAAATGCCGACATTGTTACAGTCAAACACTTTCAAAGCATCCACCACTAGCCGTGCATTGAAGCCAATAACCATATCCTCCGCCAGCCCTGCATTTAGGGAAAGCGTCTCGCTATAATCTGTGGTGGCGTCCTTGATGCTGATGTCCAGCGCTGTCCCGGACAATGCAAATTTTACCGGGCTGCTTTCACTCATGCACATCTTAGCCCTTACCATTGCATTCAGGAACTCATCTTTATTTGTAGATGTATTTAACGGCATTTCCCAGAACATCTGCTGGTATTTGAAGTAATTCCCCTCAACCAGCCGTGTATGTATTTCATATTCATCTGTTACAAACACCGCGCTTTTATTGTTATGCCTGATGGAAACATCCCCGGTTATCCCCATGGATATGATCCTCTCGGTTGCCGCTTTAGGTATGAGCAATGTAAAATCCCCATCATAATCCATCTTATCCCATGCCAGCGCATGCCCGTCCATCCCGACAAAATTCAGTTTCCCTCCCTCCGCCTGCAGGCACATGGCAGCCATAACCGGATTGGTATGCTGCGCCGGTATTGCGTAGGATACCCTGCGCATGGAGTCCAATAACGCTTTCCCATTGACCGTAATCTCATCCCCCTCCCCGCCCTGCATTTCACTCAGCGGGAATTCCTCCGGGTCCATGGTCTGGTAACGGTTCTTAATCTTTTGCGCCTTAATAGTAATATTCTTCTTTCCCTGTGTTATTTCGACATCCCCTTCCGGAAGGCTGTTTATAATGTCAAATGCCTTGGCCGGTATAATAAAGTTCTCCCCCTCTGTCCCCCCTGCCCTGGCTTTAATGGCCATTTCCAGGTTGTTTGCAATTAAATATCCATCCTTTACCAGGATCCCCTGCAGTATGGGGGTATTTGTTTTTTTGGGCACAACGCCTTTCAGCTTGTTAATTTTCTGTGCAAATTCTGCTTTCTGTATCCTCATCTTTTAATTCCACCCCTTCCAAAATCAGTATTGTACACTGTCTTTCCTGCAGCCTGTATGGCTCCAATTCCTGCTCCGCCATATATTTATGGCCGAACAGCTCCTTCATTTGCTTCCAGACATCCCAGGGAACACGGTAAAATTTCACCAGCCCAATAGATACCATCACATAACAATACGCACCGAACTTTTCGTAAATATCTAGGCTTTTCCATTGGCTGTCCGTAACCACGTTCTGGTTTATCCTTCCAGAGTCCGTATGCTTTGCCTCAAACATAATCCCTGTGCCGTCGCACAGTATCCCTTTATAATCCGGCTGGCCTTTCTTCTCATAATATCCATAGACAACGCCGTCCCCGCCCTTGCCGGTTATATGGAAAGGTTCCGGCGTCTTCTCTATGTGGGCCCATCCGCCCCTTAGATAAAATTCACACGCATTTGACAGCCTGGTTTCAAAACTTCCGCCTGCTGCCTTGCTCCTCCTGCCAATCACCTGTCTGCGCATATCAGGCATCCCGTATCCCCTCCATCCTCTTTTCCAACAGATTCCGGATCTTTCCCATGGTTGTTTCGCCGATCCCTTTTAGCTTCCCTATTTCCTCCACAAAATCCGCTGCGCTTAAACCGTCCCCCTCTGCCTTCCCTCTGCGGAAACCCTCGCTCCTTGCCTTTTCAACGCGGTCCTCCACATAATGCACCAACTGTTCATCTGTCATTTTACGGATCTTTACGGCCTTTTCATGGATGGCATTTTCATCCGTTGTACGCCTGTAGCTTCTCCTTTTCGCCATGGCAGCCTCCTTCTCATCCCTTGATACTTTCTGTATGGCTATGCCGGCTGTAATATCGGCATAGCCCTCATTGTTCCTGTTCCACTTAATTGCTATCACCCATCCCCATTTCAGCACTTTCCCCCAGCCCTACCAGTTTCGGCACATCCAGCCCCATGCTGCTGCATAATCCCCGGAAGCAGCCCTTGCATATAAAACCAAACTGCTTGGGCTGTTCGCCCCGCCTTGACCTGGCAAGCAGGGTTATCATGTCGCTTTTCTTCATCCTGGCATTACATTGGGCGCACAGGCTGAACAGCCGCTTTTCCATCTTAGGGCTTATTTCAGAGCGCATAAGCTGATCCGGAAAATCCCTGCGCACGCTTTCGTCCCCCACTATAGGTACCAGGCTGTCTTTCATGAATACTGGTATTCCCGCTGCATCCGCTTCCTGCACAATCTTCCTTACCCATTCCTGCCGGGGTACTGTTTTCTGTCTGTTCCTACCTGTTTCCGCCCCGATAATCACCCAGTCCACCTGTTTGAACATCCACTTATTCTCTTCCGGCCGGATATCCGCTAATAATGGCTCAATGCTAACAAATTTCTTGCACCCTTCCGGCAGGAAATGCGCCCTCACCACCTCTGTTGACATTGTAATGGTTGTCCCGAACCACAAATTTTCCATCCCTGTTGGCACACCATATTTCCCATACCGAAGCGGGTTTTTTGTCAGGAATAAATAATTATGTATGGGAAAGCCATCGCAAACTGCCATTACTTCCCGTATCCAATTATCCGGTACCCAACTGCCAAACATATCCGCCATGGCGCCTACAAAAATATTTTTTCCCATTTTCAGTTTTGCCGGATAATCCATCCTGTACCTGTGGAAGGTTGGTTCAAAACCAAACGGATATACCAGGGCATTCCCTGTCTCATTTAGCATAGGTTTTTCCAGTACATACAGCTTTCCATCCCCATCTGCTGCGGATACCAGGGAGTAATCACTTTTTGCCATTTTATTCAGCCTGACATCCCCTGCAAACCGGGTTGTCATCCCCCGTGCGTAACAGTATTTACAGTTATGCCGGCACCCGGTAATTGGGCTCCATGTATAGTCACACCACTCTATCTTCGACTTATTCATGCATACCTCACCCTTCCTTTCCCATCCCTTTCAATCCATTCCCAAATTCCATCATTTTCTCCTGGAAGATTTCCACAAATGCTTTAACTTCCCGTGTCATTTCACAATTTTTAAACCCGCGGCACTGCACTACCCTGCTTTTCCATTCCAGCGTATAAAACGGCTGGTCTGGCTCTTCTTCCCGGCGGATGAAAAAAATCATGGTATCCCCTCTGGCTACCCTGTCACGGTATGTCCCCACACAATGATGAAGCACTTCCCCTTCCCTTTTTAATTCATTCAGTTCATTCGGAATCCGGATAAACATTCCCCCGGTTCTTAAATTCATGGCATCCATATCTGCTGTTTCCTCACGAAGCTGGCTCAACAGCCTTTTAAACCTCTCTTCATCCTCCTTTGCCTGCTTATCCTTAAACCTGATATACTCTTTTGACTTATCGTCATGGGCTTTTTTAAAATCCCTGGGATACAAATTAAATTCATTCCTCATATCATATCCCATTTCTTCCAACCATCTGATATAGTCGAAGTAATCCCTGTCATGGATAATCTTCTGCCTGTTTATGTATTTATTGATCCTGTAAATGGTAGTGTACCGACGCATATCAAGATATTTCTCATACATTTTGTCATACCCGTTATCCCTGGTGTAACGAAGTATGTCAAAATCCTCCTGCCGTATTTCCCCGGCATACTGCAATATGCCCACATCCCTCGCAGACGGATCACCTATCTTGCGGAGCATATTGAACTGCTGCTTATTCACCTGCAGCGTTTCCAGAACCGTCCTGCCATTTTTAAATTCCGGGCAGTTAACGTCTTCCAGGACTGCTTTCGTCAATTTGTAAAAGCCAATTTTCAATAATTGCTCTAAATACGGCTTTTTCCGATATGCGTTAAAATACCAATCTATACACCACGGCTTATTAAGTATCCGGCTGTCCGGCACCACTTTATCTATATAGATTCCAACCGCGCTATACTTCATGCAGGTACCGGCCAACGTTTCCCCAAGATCCGTATTATAAAGTACGGTTCTTCTTGGAACATCCATTTCAGAAGGCGGGAAATATCCATAATTCCTATCCTTAAGATAACGCCACCGCACTTCCGAAGTGCTTTTAAAACGGCCCCATTCAAAATCTGTAGATTTTTCTGCTGTGTGGACTGTCCGGAACCTTTCACTGCCCTCTATTTCAGGGTTTCGGAAATCTTTCCTGAAATCTTTTGTATGGCAAAAATATCTTACCAATACCTCATCCTTGTATTTCTGTACCAAAACACTCCATTGGACCGCGAAAAGGTTCTGCCGCCCCATGCCTTCACTTTTACATGTCAGATAGCTGTTACAGTAAGGGCACCTGACCGTTTTATTGTGTTTCACTTGATCTGTATCATTCCATACCGCAATTTTTTTATGATACATCCCATCCTTCCGGAGTTCAAAACCATGCCCGCATTTTGTGCAATATGCCCTCCCTTTGGGCCTACTGTAAAAAATATAGTTTTCATTGCTGAATACCGTCTTTTTTACAAACTGCCCATAATCTGCCGGCAGTTCACCGAATTTTTCCATTTGCAGGTCGATTCCGGCCTTTTCCTTTCCATGCCTTGCCTGCAGCTTCCATTCCTTGATTGCCCCCTGATACTCATCTATTCTGATCCCAATATCACTGTCCACTGCAGCCCTCCATGGAATATCCCGCTGCTGGCCATCAAGTCCATGCCTATGCCTGAAATCACTCAGGAAAGAAAGCATCTCTTCCCGCTCCGGAACCGATGCAATGACAATATTCCCACTGTGCCGGTGCCAATACATATAACCCGTGAGGGAATCTATGGCTCCGGTCTTCCATTTGGTTTTTTCCGTTGAAAGATCCTGGGTAATATAATCATCCATCTGGCAGAAAGTACGAAATGCTGGTTTTAACTCCTTCTTTTCAGCCCGGAAGAAATTAATAATCAACGTATCGTCCCCGCATATTTCCATTCTGCACGCCGTTACCAGATAACGCATATTGGGGACCAGCAGCGGCATTTCCCTGTTTTCATCTGTAAGCGTCGGCCTCGATATTGCCGACAATGCCCTTTTATCCATTTCCACTGCCCCCTTACATCCCCATCATGGAAAAAATGTCCATCTGCCCTTCCATGTCTTTGCTGCTTTTCTTCTTGGATAATTCCTTTGGCCCCTCTGCTTTCTTTTGCGGGACAGGTACAGCAGGATCCTCTTTTGCTTTGGCTTTCCTCCCTGCTTCTTCTTTCTTTTTCTCCGCTTTTCTTTCTGCTGCAGCTTTCTCCCTTTTTACCTTGTCTTCCGCCTCCTTTTTGGCTCTCTTCGCTTCTTCTACTTTATCATCTTTGCGAAAATAATCTTCCATCCACTCAAGATAGACGGATCCCTCAACCATGGCTTGCATTTCAGATTTAGGGACGGATTTTCTAGCCTTCTCAATCATGTATTTAATACACTTCTGAAAAGTCTTATGCCCCTGAAGAAAGTCTTCACAAAATCCTCTATCTTCCTCAAAACGATTAAACATATGTTCCATGATTGGGCCTTCAAAGTATCCCTTTTCATGTGGCTTGCAGGCTTTTAGGCTGCTTTCATACTTTTTCTTTGCATCATCTGCTTTGTTTACGCTGTTATCATCTTTCAAAGAAACTTCCCGCTTGATTTCCGTTACCGGCATATCAGCTATATCATTCTGAATATCAGCCTCACTACTTTCCACCGTTTCCGGATCCGGCAGTCCCGGAACCTCCGCCGCATCTCCAGCGGTGCCGTCCATCAGCCATTCGTACTCCTTTTCCAGCCGCTTATTTTCCACCTCAAAAAGCGTACCCCCATTCTCATCATAAAAGCCTGTTACCAGCCTGCGTCTCAAAACCTTGTATGTTTCCCCATACGCCACTACTTCTGATTCATCCCCATCTTCCCTGTACCCTTTTTTTAAATACTCCTTTACAGCCTCACCCCACGTATCCCCATACTGGTTATCCGGCCCTAGCCTGCCTTCCTCTGTGAATTGCTTAATTTCCTCCCGTTTAACTTTCTTTAGGTTTTTATCATCCATAAGGCATCTCCTTTTTATCAAAATCGAAAAACATAAAAAAATGCTCTTTTTCCACTGTTTTTTTGGTGGTTACGGTTCCACCCATACTTCCCAGCGAATGAAATATCCTTCGCCATTGCCATACATCAGACTGGAACATAGGCATATACCACAATTCCTGCCCGGTCTTTTCATGTGGGGACAATACGTGTCCGGTCATTGGATTCGTGAGGGTATTTCCTACACATATGTATCCGGCGCAACCAAGAAGCGAAAGCTGGATATAGCACATCTGTGCCACTACCCGATCCACGTCCTGTCCTACAAAAAGTACATGGTTCTGAAAATTATGTTTTGACCGTTTTAAGCCATTAGCTGCCGCTATCAGTGTTGCCCCCGCTCCGCAGGCCGGATCGCAAATGGATATGTAACCCTGTTCCTCTATCTGCCTGTCAGCATTCCCCAAAGCAGCCTGCGACATTATCCTGCAGATGTCATACGGCGTAAAAAACTGCCCTTTCCAATGATTTCCCAAATTCAAATCCATGTATATTTTCCCGAGGAAATCCTGCTCCGGTTCGTTCTCCAATGCCATAACAACAATATTGAGTATCCGGGCGGGTTCTTCTATCGAACCGATTCTGTTGATACATTGTGCAAACTCCTCTTCCCTTCGCCCGTAATGTTCCCCGGTCCTGTCCACTGCATTGCTTATGGAGCATGCTATTGCACAGATTAAATCCTCCCATACCTGCCATGCGCTGCGGCTATAGCACAGACGCCTGAAAATATCCAGAAACTCTTTTTCCGTCCCTTCAATCACCGCCGTCTTTTTCATAATTGCCTCCTACGAATACAGTCTGTAATTTAGTTCCTTCCCCTGCAGAACAACCGTATACCGCCTGCACATTTCCATAATCCTGCTCCCAATGGCTTCATCAACCCCCACCAGTTCTTCCGGTGTTTTTTCGGTCGATATGACCATCGGCTTTTTGTGCATGTACCGATAATTTACCAGTTCATAAAGGATATTCAGGTCAGCCTCCGTCTGACGACCTTTCAGCAGGTCGTCAATATACAACAGCCTCGCGTTGCAGTATGTCCCTATGGCCTTATAATAACCATCCTTATCCGTAACCGTCTGTTTGATTGCCGTCATAGCGTTCCGGTAAGCCATATACGCAATCTCAACCCCGCACACATTCAGCAGGTTATTACAGATTGCCATCCCAAGATGGGTCTTCCCTGCCCCTGGCTGCCCGCAGAGGATAATGGAATTATGCCTGTCCCCCTCTGACAGAAGGAAATTCTGGTAATATCCTTTTGCCTTGTTTTTGGCCGTTTTCAGTACTTCCATACCCCTGCAGTCAAAATCATTAAAACCCTTTTTCTGCAGTTCCTCAGATATCCCGCTGCGCTTCAGACGGAGCATGGATAAGCGTTTTGCCTGGCACTCACACCGGACAGCTACTTCAGCCCCATCCTTATCCACAAGCACAAAGCCCATATCATGGCACTTTTCGCATATATACCCGTTCAATATCTCACCTCCGGCAGTCCCATGTCCCCGTCCTCTTCCCGCCTAGCCGATTCCTCCACCAGCTCATGGATGCGCTGCCGCTGGCTGTCATTGAGGCCCCCACCCCATCCGCCAGGGGCGTTTATGCTACAGCTTTCTGGCTGATTCTCATAATTCCCCTCCAGTACTTTGAGGAAATTGCTGGGCAATACAAACCAGTCAAATGTTATCACCCACCCGTGTTTATTCCTGCCCCTGAGAAAATCACTGTCCTTAATACTCCCAATGGCTTTCAGGATATTGTCAATGCCGTACTCCCTGATCCTAGCCATAAGGCTGCTGTAGCGTTTGGAAGGGTTCCCTATCCGTACAACCGGTTTAATCCCATAAGCCTGCAGCCCGTTCCAGGCCTCCACTATGCGTTGGACGTCAGTCTGACAAACTGTTTCGTAAGAAACAGTCATATATCTTTTATCTTTCTCTTTACTCTTATCTCTTATCTCTGTATGGACAATGTCCACATTGCTGTCTGTTTCCTGTCCATCAAGATTTCCACCATCAGTCTGCGTTACATCAGTATGGACATTGTCCACATTATTGTCTAAACAAAGTCCTTGCAGTTCTCTTCCACTTGTCTCCAAAACCAGAGTTTCTCTGTCCGCTGCCTTACCTATGCTGATGCCTGTTTTCCTCTGGTTGCGTTTCTGAACCGCATAATCTGTTTCATATCCAACAATAGAATCAAATCCGGATATGAACAGACACCCCGTATCCTGCTCATATATCAGCCCCAATTTTTTAAACAGTTCCAGTGCGACCGTGATTGTATCCCGGCTGAAATACTTACAGTCCCGCTGGATCTTATCAACATCAAACGGCATGATGATTTCCCCTATCTGACTTGATAACGCGCCATTCGTGTTTATGCACATGAGGCAGAGCATCTGGTATAGGACTATATATTGGGCTCCGTTCCGCTGGCTCATGAGGAAATCTACCGTATCACTCCCCATAAAATCTTTCCTGAGTTTAATCCAATAATATTTTTTTCCAGTTGCCATTAACCAATATCCCTTTCCCGGGGGAATCCCCCCGCCTTTCCGTCAGTCCCACATCACATGGCTCCCGCCGTCATCCTTGTAGACCGTTACGCTTTGCGGGAACCTTGCCTTGAATTCCTGGTCATGGGTAATCGCCATAACTTTCAGCCTTTGGTACCTGTCCCTTATGGATTCCAAGGCATCCACATAAGCCTGCGTGCCGTCCGAATCCAGGAAGGGCGGTTCATCAATCTGCAGGAACCCAAGCTGTATCCCGGCAGAGGAAGATTTAATTTCAGCCAGCGCCAGTATCACTGACAGTGATGCCTTTACTTTCTCGCCCCCTGACTTCGACAGGTAAGGAAGGGGGGCTTTCCCGCATTCCTCAATAAAGATATCCAGGGAGGCTTTCTCTTTTCCATTTTTCTGGATATGTTCCAGCCGGAATTCCACACCCATCTTCCCGCCCGTCATCTGCCCAAGGATGGAATTTGATATGGATGTTAATTGCGGGATAACTGACCGGATAATCTGGTGCGGCACCCCGTTCTGGCTGAATGCGGCTTTCAGTACTTCATAATGGGACGTTTCCCTCCCAGCCTCTTCCATCTGTTCCTCTAATGCTGCCATTTCCTTTTTCAGCGCCAGCAACTGGTCCGACTTCTGCTTCAGCCCGCCGATTTTTATTTGGCATTCCTTTATCCGGAAATTAAGCCCATCCACTTCTGCATCCAGCCTGGCTACTTCTCCTGCCAGTCCCTCTATGCCATCCATTGCAATTTTTTCGCGTCGTTCCTCTTCCTGCTTCCCTGCAATTTCTTCATCAATGCCGGATATCTCATTTTCCAGTTCTGCCATCCGCTTTACTGCCGTCGCCTGCCGTTCCTCTGCCACCGGAATCTGCCGTTCTTTTTCCAGCCATGGTTTCAAAGCCAGTATTTCATTCTGTACAAGGGTGTGCCCTTCAAAAGATTTTTTACACCGGTCACGTTCACGGCATGCCTCTGTGCCCTGTAATCGGGCCACGCAGAGCCTTTTCTCCGCTTCCTGTATATTTGACTGCATATGCCCTATATCAGCCTTAATTAAGGCAATACGGCCTTCTCTCTGGTTTAATTCATCCAGACGGGTAACATATGGTTTTAACTCCACAATTTTCTGGGATATCTTCCCAACCGCCCCGCTGTCAAATTCCATCCCTTCCAGCTTTTTTTCCAAAGCCGTAATCCGTGCATTTACCGGGGCTGTATTTTCTTCATAAAGTTTTTTCCTCTCTGCATATCTTTCCGGATATCCTGCCAACAGCTTTTTCGCCTCAATGGCATCTGCCAGAAAACCGCACTTTGCGTTGGATATATCAACACAATCCACATCGGAAAGCATCTCCGCTTTCTTTTTGTAGCTGTCCTCCCCAAGCTGCATCCGCTTTATATCCGCTTCATACCGCGTGGATAACTGCTGCAGGGAGTGCCTTTCCAACGTAATTTCCTGATCAACCTTCCTATAGCAGCGCTCCTTTTCATACGCCTCGTCCAACAGCCTTTTCTGCCTTTCATACTCTGCCGCATTCTTCCGGATAACTTCATCCTGGCCTGTCGGCTTCAATGCTTCCAACTCTGTCTCTTTTTCCCGCACCCGGGCCTTCATCCTTTCAATGGATTTTTTTTCATCCTCTTCCTGTTTTCTAAAATTTTCCGCTTCTTTCAGTTTTGACGAGTACAGGGCCGCTTCCCCTGCCAGTAGTTTTTCTTCTTCCATTTTGGCGTTATACTCTGCAACCTTGTTCTCAATTTCCTGGCGGCTGGCCAGAACTGCTTTGCTGCTGGCAATAACCGCTTCCTGGCCAGCCTTATTTCTTTGTGCCGTTGCTTTTTTTACTTCAAGCGCACCTATATCTGCCAGCAGCCTTGTTCGCCTTTCCGCAGCCTCCTGCCGTGTCGCCAGCAATAATTTCCGGCCATCCCTTTCCTCCGCTTTCCCCTTGAGATCGGCTTCAAGTTTTTCAAGGGAAGACTGGCAATCTGAAATTTCATCGTCCGGTTTTCCAAGTTGTGCCATTGTCCCGGCATGGACTTCCATTTTCTGCTGCAAAGCCCTGCCCTTGTCCATATATATTTTTGCCTTTTCCGATGCCGCCTTCTCCATGATCTGGTAAACACCAAGCCCAAGGAGAGTCCCTAACACTTCCATCCTCTCTTCCGGCTTTGCCTGCAGGAAAAGCCCGTACTGGTCCTGCATAATCAGGGCGCATGATTTAAAGGTAAGGCTGTCCATCCCGATAATGTCAATAATCTGCTGCTGTGTATCGTCCCATTTTTCCTTTGACCGGTTTTCCCACTCCCCGGCCACCAGTTCGGAAAGGTTCAGCGTCCCTTTGCCGGAACGTGCCCTGGTCCTTGTAACCCGGAAAATCTTTTCCCCTATACGAAAAGTAAACATAATGGAGCCGGAACGCGCTTTCTCATCATTCCTTATCCATCCGGTTTTATCCCCCTCTCGTGTCTTTTCGTATAGGCAGTCTGTGATGGCATCCATAAACAGGCTGCTCTTCCCTGCCCCGTTTGCCCCGTTGATGGTACAAAAACTTACACTGCTGAAATCAAAAGTCTCTTCCACATAATTACGGTAATTTTTGACTGCAATCTCCACCGGTTCAAACATCCCCGTATTTGCTGCTGCCGGCATACATGCCTCAGCCATCGCTATCACAGGCCTTGCTTTCAAAACAATTTCCTGTATTTTCTCTTCCGTGAACTGCTTTTCCTCTAGGTACCGGATAAGGTTTGCCTCCGGGGCTGTTGTCCCCGCCAGCTCTTCCCTGTTGGCATACTCATTTATTTTTTCCGGAAGGTTCTCCCATAACATGAATGCCCCATCTTCGAGCAATGCCCTTTCAACCGCTGCCCCATGTGCTTTATATGCCTTTATGTTTTCCGCGGAGCAACTATACTGTATCCGCACAATCTTATCTGCCACAGCCCCATTCCAGCGCCAATGGTTCATAGCTACTTCATCCATACCGCCCCGGTTTATGGCTGCAATATCCGTATCCGTAAATTTCAGGGTGATAAACTGCCTGTATGGTGTCTTGTAAAATGTATTGAACCATCCGCCATGAGAAAGGCTTTCGTGGATCCAGAACCCCCTTTCCTGCCCCTCATCGTTAAAATTCATGGCATTTATTGCCCCTGAATAATAACAGTCATTCACTCCAGGCACAGCCTGGGGACGGTGGATATGCCCTAAAGCCACAAGACTGAACCCTGCCGCCTGCAGTGTTTCCGGAGGAAGCACCGGTTCGAATTTTGCCATCCCCATTTCCTGCCCGCTTTCCGTATTGCAGCCAGGGACTGTATAATGTGCCATCAATATGTTTGCCTTACCCTCCCTGCACTGCGCCCTCAACCCAAGGACGATATTGGAAAGTTCCTGAGTAAATGCCATATTTTCTTCTTCCTTGGACATCCCCGGGAACCTGGCCCTGTAAAACCCGGCATCAAACCCCGGCAGGACTGCTATGTCTACATCAGGGAACTGCAGCACCTGCGGCGTTGTAACCACATGAACATTGGGGCAACCTGAAAACATTTCAGAAAGGACATTAAACTGTCCGGAGCCGTCATGGTTCGGAGTTCCCCTCATCACGATCACCCTTTTCGATGCATCCCTAAGCTCCCTGATGTAATGATCCGCGGTAAGTATCTCCTCACAGCACCTGTCAGACCACAGATGCCCGACATCGAATATGTCACCGGAAACAAGCGTATAATCCGGCTGTTCCTCCTTTGCTGCCATTACCACTTCGTCCAGGCAGCGTTTAATGTCTTCCGTCCGGAGGTTTACCCCGTCCCTCATGGGGCTTTTAAATTTCCCTATATGCCAGTCGGCCGTATGTAATATTTTCATAGCATTTCCCTCGCTTTCAACGTTAGTTCTTCCAATTTCGGATACAAAAGATTGAACTGGTTTTCAGACATCCCACAGAATCCAACTCCATCCCCATCCCAGTACTCCCCTACAATCAGAATATTGCCTGCTATTATGCCCCCATGTTTATCCCCTTCATACAGGTAACTCCCAACCGCATTAATGTCCAATTCCCGTAAAACCCCTTCCTCATCTACCAGCATGCCCGTGCAGCTCCCTTTCGTTCTTGTGACCCTTTTTGACGCGCCCAAAGATGTATAAAGCCGGTTTGGCATTACATGCTCATACAACTCACAGCATATCCCTATCAATGCCCTCAACTGCCGGTTCTGCTCTGCAATGCTCCCCTCTGGGAAACCATGCACGGAAATCTCATTGTCCGTTGTTATCCTTATAATTTTCACTGCTGCCTTCCCCCTTTCCCATTCTTTATAATTTTCTGGCATTTATAGCAAAGGGGACGGCCAAACTTTTCACTGCTGTAATCCCAAACCCGTTCCCCAATCCGTACCCCGCACTTATCGCAAGAAAAATCACGGGAGCGGTCTTCCTCTTCTTCCACAATTTCATCCGGGAGGGTTCCATCCCCGAAAGAATCACGATTTCCTGCCGGCTCCACAGGCGCGTCAATTTCCTCATCCATATTCTGGGGGATAGATATCGTCTGGACTACTGGCGGCATATTCCCGAAAATATTGCCAACGCTTTGTATCGCCTGCTGCAGCATCATCTGCCGGATTGCCGGATCATTATAATCAGGGGAAAAAACCATCCTTGCAACCGCAAACGGCTTTTTTAATTCAACCATGGTATAAGTGCTTTTAATCCCGAGAAGATCCCTTATCACACGCAATATCGCCCCCGTCGCTGCTTTCTGCGGTGCGTTGGCCCTGAGCTGTGTCATTGCATCCAGAAGGCTGTTCTCAATATATTTTCCCCTTTCCTTCTCATCTACAACGTATTTCCGGACAGGGTAGCCTTTTTCATTCTTCTTGCCGGTTTCAATCCACTCCCCTGCATATTTCTCCGAAGCATCTTTTGCCGCCTTATAATCCACTATCCCCTTTTCTGCTTTCTCTTCATACGCAAACCTGTACTTTTTTTCCTCTGTGACAAGGTCTATTACCTTGAAATTATTGCTTGTCCTGATAGTCCCGTCAGGAAGTTTCAAAGCCCCGAATGCACTGGCCTTCCATGTGTTTTCGTCCATCCTCACCACGTCGCCGGAACCGGGTGCAAACTGTATCCCTGCCTGTGTGGCCAGTTTTTGCAGGAATGGTTTGGTAAGGGAATAAACATCTTCCCATTTTTCACCAGTATTTTTGCTCCCTACCTTGAAAATTTCTGATGCCATGCTGCTGGTATCCACATAAACAGGGGAAATGCTGATTTTATAGAATGGGTTAATCTGCTGTGATTCCGTAAACGGTATCGCAAGGTTATATTTGCCCTTATTATTGAGCACGGTTTCAAGCGATAAAGAATTATTCATAGAAATTTACCTCCATATTGTAATTTTTGCTTGACTTATACTGCCGGAACCTTTACAATATGGTTATCCATTTGGGCACTCCGGCTTTTCGCCGAGTGCTCTTTTTCCATATTGCGGATTTCCCTGCATATTTCCAAAGTAGCTTCCGAGAAAATGAGACGCCGGACATGCTCTGTTACCAGCTCCACCAGGTACCAGGGCTGCATTACCAATGGGTTATTACTCTGCCTGTATATGTACTCCCGCTTCCTTTCCGCATACCCCAAAGCTTCCATAAAGAGCCCATCGGGGATTGCCCTCCCAAGCCGCTTCTCTACTTCTTTCTTTTCCACGCTTTCTCCCTCCTGAAATATTTAAAAAACAGGCTGATCATCTTGTATGCAAACATAAAAACTGCCAAAACCAGGATATACTCCCCTCCATATGCCTCATAACCGCGTTCGTTATACGCTGACTGTATTGCCCACGGATATACGAAGTAAGCAACCGAATAAGCAAAAAATAATTTTATTGCCAGTAAAACTATCCTTTCCGGTATACTGTCCTTTCCTGTTTCCTTTTTTCCGCCCGGCACCATGGATAGACATACCCTGACTTTGGTGTCCTCAGTAAGATACTGACATTCCATGTCAGCCCACATTTTATACATTTCACATTCACACATCATCTACCTCCTGCGCAAAATCCATCCGCAACTGTCCTCCCCTTCCAACCACCAGCATCTTCCGGATCTGCCGTGCGGCATCCCCCTTACCACACCCTTTCCCATCCTCCTGCCCTGCCTCTTCCTGGCAATCACATGTTTCCCCCGGGTCAAGGTTGGCCTTACAGAATGGGCATGTGATATAATATGCCACCTGTTACACCCCCTTTACCTTGTTGCTTTCTATGACGGCATTGATAACATCTATAGGAATCCCGGCTTTTTCCGAAAAAAGATATTTGTTTGCCTTCCCCTTCACACATATGTTTCCATCTCTAGCCGCTGTTTTGTTTATATCCCTGATAACCTCATATGCCTTGTTATGCCTGCAACCAAGAAGTTTCATAACATCTGCTGCTGTGACATAAGTCGTTACTGCCGCACCCAAAACCCCCGGCGCTGATAAGGTTCCCATATACCACATCCCTCCTTCCCGTTACATATTTTTCTTCACCCACAGTTTCAGGCTCTGTGATACCTGTTCCAATTCCTCAAGGTTTTTGAGAACCATTTCCAAATCTTCCCTTTCATCCTCCGAAATCACACCATCAGCAGTAATGTCCAACAATATATTACCTACTTCTCCAATTTTCCGGAAGGACGATAGTGCCCTGACTGCAATGCGGTCCAATTCCGCAACATCCACTTTTGCCATATCACACCCAAGCGGGCATATCTCCGTGCAATAACTGTTCCTGAGTTCCGGGGCATTATATAGGTCAGCCATCAGGTGTATTTCTTCCGGATAAGGGTTTACAATCCCGCTTTCGATCCGGTACAGCCTGCCCCTGTCAATCGACATGATGTCTGCTGCCCCTTCCCGGCTCCTTAACTGTTCATTGTGCGCTGCAGCCGCGCAACGTGCCTGGTAAAAGGCGTTGGAGCTTGTTTTTGCCGTAATGTTTGACATTTCCTACCTCATCTCCTTTTTTTATAATAAAAGTATCAGCCCCGGCGTTACTGCCCTGCCGGCATACTGACTTCCAAGGCATCAGATATAATCCTTATGGTCTTGTCAGGAACCACTATCCTTTCGTTTATGATGGCAGATATATAAGTCTTGGAAAGCTGTGTTTCCTGGCTTAAATCCGAAAGGGATTTATCAAGGATAATCATCTGCGCCTTGCACTGCCTGCTCCAAGGCGATAATGTTTTTTTCATCTTTTTGCTCCTTTCAATTTTTTTACTTTAACAAGTTGCAATAATGTGTTATAATAACCACATGCAAGTAATCCCAAACGGAAGAAGGTTGTTCCCTAAAACAACTTCTGTCGTAACACATTACCGCAACTTTTTAGTGTAACTTGTTGTAATAACATATTATCACGAAATTTCTTGATTTTCAATATGTACTCAAGAAATTTCTTGATTTTATACATATTTACCAAATATAAGGAATGTTTTTATGTATAATTCACAAGACCTAGTATTAAGGATCAAGATAAGGGCAAAGGAAAAAAATGTCCTGATTCGTGACATGCTTATTGCTTGCGGTTTAAACATTAATGCTATTAGCCAAATTTCTGATAAAAAAGGATTATCCTGCTTCAGCCTTGCCCGCATAGCTGATTACCTTAACTGTTCCGTTGACTACCTGCTTGGTAGGACGGACAAGCCGGAAATAAACAAATAGGAGGATATCATGCAAAAAAAAGCATACATTGATGGATATTGCGCTTTCCTAAATGATGAGGTAAGCATAGAAGCCATTTTTACCCGGTATGCCCCTCTCGGTGCCGAACCTTCTGCATCACTTATTGACAATCGTTGTGAATATCTTCATGATTGCCCACATGCAGATCGTTGCCCTGTCCTTGACCAAGAGATTCTTTGGAACGATTTATAACTTTGTCCAAACATGCCCTGATTTTTTCCACCGTGTCATCATCATGGATTTCCTTAAGATAAGATAAATCCTCCGGATGTTCTATGTAATGCGAAGCTGGCAGAAAAACAGACCCAAGGCGTTCAGGTGCAGGAACCAATGTACTTATGTTAACTCCTGTCAATTTTTTCAGCTTCTCAAAGACCTTTGGTAAATTCATATTTCCCGGCTTGTTGCACTCAGGCATTGCATATTTGCAGTACATGCAGCCATAAAGGGGTCGGTATGTATTTTCTATGCTTTCCTGTCTGGGTGCCTGAAATGAATTCTGGATTAACCGTGCAATACAATACAAATCCATATCTGTTAATTGCGGTTTATCCATAAAAATCCCTCCTTTCTCCGGTTTCTGCCGGTGTTTTATGTCTTTATTGTAACTTGTTAGTTTATGTTGTTAGTATAATAGCATATACGCTAAATGTCAATAGCTTATTTGCTATTATTTGGGATTGTTTTATGAATCTTTTTGAAAGAATCAAAGAAATAGCTTCCAAACAAGGCCTGAATATAAAAAATATTGAGGAGAATGCTGGCTTAGGTAACGGAACAATACGAAGATGGGGAACCAGTCCGCCTTCCGCAGACAAACTATTCAAAATAGCAAATATGCTAAACACCACTTGCGAGTATCTTATGACAGGTGAAAGTAACTCTACTACCATATCCTCAGAAGATACCGAATGGCTTTCATTAATACATAGTTTGCCCCACGATGTCCAGATAGAATTTAAAGGCGAAATGAGGGGATATTTAAAGTCCTTAAAAAAGCAATCTGTTGCAGCAGATGAATTTTTAAGAAAGACAGGAACCGACAACCTGGGAAAATAGTATCCTTCGAGTGGTACCGGAGGAAAACCAAACGATAAAATAAAGAAAGGGGATCTTATGAAAAAATTTAGTTAAAAAACAATTTTGGGCATTGGAGCCGTAACCATTTCTTTTTTCTTATGTGCCTGCTCTAACAGTCAGCCAATCCAATATGTAGAAAATCAGGAAATGACCCTTACATTCTCTTATGGGGAAAGAACCGGAAATTATACCGGACATCTCACCAACGACCTTCCAGATGGCATAGGTAAATTTGTCTCGGAAAATGAAGAAGGAGAAGAATGGATCTATATAGGCGAATGGGAAAATGGACATTTTAATGGAAATGGAACAACATGGTTCGCTGACGGGGAAATAAACGCTTCTACATATAAAGAGGACATTGCTTCAGGTTCTGGACTTTTCCTGCTTCAAAACGGAAGTGTTTACTTTGGCGATATTGAAAATGATCTGTTTTCAGGAAATGGAACATCATTGTCCTTATCCGGCTGTTATAATGGGGAATTTTCCCAAAATACGTTCAATGGAAATGGAACCTTTTACTTACCGAACGGATGCTCCTATCAAGGAATATTCAAAAATGGCTTTTTAGATGGCGAGAGTACCATTTCATTCCCTAGTGGCGAAAAGGCTGTTGGTATTTTTCACGCAGATGATTTCGGCCTAGATGGAAATGGTACTTTTTATAGTACTGATGGGAAAGAATATGAATGCACATTTGTAAACGGCGTATTGTCTTTTGTTACCGCCAATGAAGAAACAATTGAACCCGAAACCTCTGCAAAAATCCTGACATCCGAGGAACCGGAAGAAACTGAATTAGCTGACGAACAGGCTACCGAAGAAACCAAGCAACAAAAACTTTCTGAAGAGCAGGCTGCTAAAGAAGCTGAGGAAAAGCGACTGGCTGAAGAACAACGATTGGCGGAGGAAAAAGCTGCCAGGGAGGAAGAAGAAAAACATTTGGCTGAAGAACAGGCTGCCAAGGAAGCGGAAGAAAAAGCCGCTAAAGAAGCCGAACAGCAACGGCTGGCCGAGGAACAGGCCGCAAAAGAAGCTGAACAACAACGGTTAGCCGAGGAACAGGCCGCTAAGGAAGCTGAACAGGCAACACTTGCACAGGCACCGGCACCCCAACCATCAGCACCACAAAACAGCAGCCCATCCCCTTCCGACGGCAGCAACTTTAATACCTACGACAATGAATCCCAGCAGGAAACGAGCGCCTCATACGTCCTAAATACCAGCACTATGAAAATACATCATCCATCCTGCAAAAGCGTAAAAAAGATTGCCCCACAAAATTATGCAACCTCAAATAGTTCTGTTGAGGAACTTATCGGACAAGGATATTCCACTTGTGGAAATTGTTTTAAGTAAATAGGAAAAGCCGCTCTGTTTTTATGGACTAGGCGGCTTTACTTAGCTTTATTTTCACAAATTAAGGAAAACAACTGAATAGTGTGCTTACCCGGGCAGCCGGGAGGGCGTGCGACCATCCGTTCCGAGTCTTGCGGAAGGAGTGGTGCTTATGACTACATATGAAGAATTTATGGTTATTTTGACCATTGGTCTTTTAATCGTTGCAATTCTGAATCTGAAAAATAAGTAAGCCGCCCTGCTCTCTGGTAAAGA